>NZ_JBEXOS010000013.1:0-141163 GCF_040611655.1 Streptomyces sp. NPDC006552 | reverse complement strand
GACCGTCGGCTCGCGGTCGCCTCGTTCAAGCGCGTGTCAGCAATTCAACCGGCGGGTTCCCCGGTATGGCTGCACAGAACTGGCCAACGGCTACCCACCCGCCCCCAGCGGCAGCGTTACGGCAACGCGGGTGCCACCTTGGCCGGGTTCTCCTCAAGCGCGGCCAGCGCCAGGCGAATCGCCTCGTCCAGTTGCGGGTCACGCCCCGCGGCGGCGTCCTGGGGCGCGGCGACCACCTCCACGTCCGGGTCGACGCCATGGTTCTCGACGCCCCACCCGGAACCCTCCAGCCACGTCGCGTACTTCGGCTGGGTCACCAGCGTCCCGTCCACCAGGCGGTACCGGCTGTCCGCCGCCGCTGCCACCGGAGGCGGCCGGAGCCGCACTCGTGGTGGAAGCGCCCTCGGCCTCGGCCTGGGCGTCCGCCTCGCGGCTCTTGATGACCTGGGCCTGGTGCTGCTCGAAGCGCTGCTGCGCCTCGGCGTACTGGCCCTCCCAAGCCTCGCGCTGGGTCTCGAAGCCCTCGAGCCAGTCGTTCGTCTCGGGGTCGAAGCCCTCGGGGTAGATGTAGTTGCCCTGGTCGTCGTAGGACGCGGCCATGCCGTACAGGGTCGGGTCGAACTCGACGGCCGACGGGTCGGCGCCGAAGGCCTCGTTGGCCTGCTTCAGCGAGAGGCTGATGCGACGACGCTCGAGGTCGATGTCGATGACCTTGACGAAGATCTCGTCGTTGACCTGGACGACCTGCTCCGGGATCTCCACGTGGCGCTCGGCCAGCTCGGAGATGTGCACCAGACCCTCGATGCCCTCGTCCACGCGGACGAACGCACCGAACGGAACCAGCTTCGTGACCTTGCCGGGCACGACCTGGCCGATCTGGTGGGTGCGGGCGAACTGCTGCCACGGGTCTTCCTGCGTCGCCTTCAGCGACAGGGAGACACGCTCGCGGTCCATGTCCACGTCGAGGACCTCGACGGTGACTTCCTGGCCGACCTCGACAACCTCGGACGGGTGGTCGATGTGCTTCCAGGACAGCTCGGAGACGTGCACCAGACCGTCGACGCCACCCAGGTCCACGAAGGCACCGAAGTTGACGATGGAGGACACGACGCCGGAGCGGACCTGACCCTTCTGGAGGGTCGTGAGGAACGTCTGGCGGACCTCGGACTGGGTCTGCTCGAGCCAGGCACGGCGGGACAGGACCACGTTGTTGCGGTTCTTGTCCAGCTCGATGATCTTCGCCTCGAGCTCCTTGCCCACGTAGGGCTGGAGGTCGCGGACGCGGCGCATCTCGACAAGGGAGGCCGGCAGGAAGCCACGGAGGCCGATGTCGAGGATGAGACCACCCTTGACGACCTCGATGACGGTACCGGTGACGATGCCGTCCTCTTCCTTGATCTTCTCGATGGTGCCCCACGCACGCTCGTACTGCGCGCGCTTCTTCGAGAGGATCAGGCGGCCTTCCTTGTCCTCCTTCTGGAGAACAAGGGCCTCGATCTCGTCGCCGACCTTGACGACCTCGTTCGGGTCGACGTCGTGCTTGATCGAGAGCTCGCGGCTCGGGATGACACCTTCGGTCTTGTAACCGATGTCGAGGAGGACCTCGTCCCGGTCAACCTTGACGATGACGCCGTCGACGATGTCGCCATCGTTGAAGTACTTGATCGTCTCGTCGATGGCGGCGAGGAAAGCTTCCTCGTTACCGATGTCGTTGACCGCAACCTGCGGGGTGGTGGCGGTGGTCTCGGTGCTGCTCGTCATGTGGGAAAGGGCTCCGGCGGACATTGAAAGTCGGGGGGTACTGCTACGCCGAGAGCCTGTTTCGCACCGAAGAAGCCGGACAGCCTAGGAAGCGCCGGATCCCTGGTCGCGTTCCCACGACCCTGGTGGCGCCTCGACAACCGAGGGGACATGCAACAGATGCGAGCACAGCCTGCTATGTCTGAGGTGCGCAGGCCCGCAGCGCAACTTGTAGCATACGGGGGCCGCCGGGCAGGGTCAATGTCGCGAAGGCGCACACCCGGGGCGAACACCGCATACCCGGCACAAAACCTGTCGCACGAGGCTACGCGGGCCGCAGAGCCCGCCGTAGACGCCCTCTTGTCACGGGGTTGGACGGAAGAGTACGACGAGGGAGCCGATCATCCAAGAGCCCGGACCAATGGAAGCGCACGCACCGGCGCACCCGTCGCCCTCGTCGGTGGACGACGAGTCGACGGCGACCCGGCGCGACGCGGGGACCACGGAGAGTGCGCGGGCCAACCGCGGCTGGTGGGACCGGAACGCGGACGACTATCAGGTCGAGCACGGCACGTTCCTCGGGGACGACCGGTTCGTCTGGGGCCCCGAGGGCCTGGACGAGGTGGAGGCCGAACTGCTCGGTCCCGCCGAGGAGCTGGCCGGCAAGGACGTCCTGGAGATCGGCGCGGGCGCGGCCCAGTGCGCGCGCTGGCTGGCCGCCCAGGGCGCGCGGCCCGTCGCCCTGGACCTCTCCCACCGCCAGCTCCAGCACGCGATGCGCATCGACGGCGGGAAGGTGCCGCTGGTCGAGGCGGACGCCGGGGCGCTCCCCTTCCAGGACGCCTCCTTCGACCTGGCCTGCTCCGCCTACGGGGCGCTGCCCTTCGTCGCCGACCCCGTACGCGTGCTGCGCGACGTACACCGGGTGCTGCGGCCCGGCGGCCGGTTCGTCTTCTCGGTGACGCACCCGATCCGCTGGGCGTTCCCCGACGAGCCCGGCCCCGAGGGGCTGACCGTCGCCTCCTCCTACTTCGACCGCACCCCTTATGTGGAGCAGGACGAGGAAGGGCGCGCCGTCTACGTGGAGCACCACCGCACGGTCGGCGACTGGGTCCGCGCCGTCGTCGCGGGCGGCTTCCGCCTGCGGGACATCGTGGAGCCGGAGTGGCCCGCCTGGAACACGCAGGAGTGGGGCGGCTGGTCCCCGCTGCGCGGCAACCTCATCCCCGGTACGACGATCTACGTCTGCGAGCGGGACGCCGCGCCCGCCGGAGGTACTGGAGACTGAGCGGATGATCCGCGCCGACCTCCTCGACCAGCTGCCCGTACGGACCGCCCTGCCCGCGCTGCGCGACGCGCTCGACGCGGACGGGGCGGCGGTGCTCGTCGCCCCGCCGGGGACCGGCAAGACGACGCTCGTGCCGCTGGTGCTCGCCGGGCTCCTGGCGGACGGCTCCCCCGAGCGCCGGGTCGTCGTCGCCGAGCCGCGCCGGATCGCGGCGCGGGCGGCCGCACGGCGGATGGCGTGGCTGCTCGGCGAGCGGGCCGGGGAGCGGGTCGGTTACACGGTGCGCGGCGAGCGGGTCGTCGGGCCGCACACCCGCGTCGAGGTCGTCACCACGGGCGTCCTGCTGCAACGCCTCCAGCGCGATCAGGAGCTGACCGGCATCGACGCCGTCATCCTCGACGAGGTGCACGAGCGGCATCTGGACGCGGACACCGTCGCGGCGTTCCTGTGCGACGTACGCGAGGCGCTCCGGCCCGAGCTGCGGGTGGTGGCGGCGTCGGCGACGACGGACGCGCAGGGGTGGGCGGGGCTGCTCGGGGGCGCGCCGGTCGTCGAGGCCGCGGGCGTCTCGTACCCCGTCGACGTCGTCTGGGCGCCGCCCGCGCGTCCGGTGCGGCCGCCGCACGGCATGCGGGTGGACCCGGCGCTGCTGGCGCACGTGGCGGCCACCGTGCGCCGGGCGCTCGCGGAGCACCCCGGCGACGTGCTCTGCTTCCTGCCGGGCGTGGGCGAGATCGCCCGCGTCGCCGGCCAGTTGGGCGGCCTCGGCGACGTCGACGTGCTCCAGGTCCACGGGCGCGCGCCCGCCGCCGTGCAGGACGCGGTGCTCACGGCAGGGGCGCGGCGGCGGGTGGTGCTGGCCACGGCGGTCGCGGAGTCGTCGCTGACGGTGCCCGGGGTGCGGATCGTGGTGGACGCGGGGCTCGCCCGGGAGCCGCGGGTGGACCACGCGCGCGGGCTCAGCGCGCTGACGACGGTACGGGCCTCGCGCGCGGCCGGGGCGCAGCGCGCGGGTCGCGCCGGACGGCAGGCGCCCGGGGTGGTGTACCGGTGCTGGGACGAGGCGGAGGACGGGCGGCTGCCGCGGTTCCCCGCGCCGGAGATCAAGGTGGCGGACCTGACCGCGTTCGCGCTGCAAGCGGCCTGCTGGGGTGATCCGCGGGCCGCGGGCCTCGCGCTGCTCGACCCGCCGCCCGGGGGTGCGATGGCGGCCGCTCGCGAGGTCCTGACGGCGGTCGGCGCGGTGGAGCCCGGGTCGGGACGGGCCACGGAGCGGGGCGCCCGGCTGGCCCGGCTCGGGCTGCATCCCCGGCTCGGCCGGGCGCTGCTCGACGCGGCGCCCGCGGTGGGCGCCCGGCGCGCGGCGGAGGCGGTCGCCCTGCTCAGCGAGGAGCCGCCGCGCGAGTACGGGGACGATCTGGCCGGGGCGCTGCGGGCGGCGCGGCGCGGGGGCGACGCCTACGGCGCCCGGTGGCGCCAGGAGGTCCGGCGCCTGTCGGGCCTGGTCGAGAGGTCCGCGTCCGCGGACCGGGGCGCGGAGCACGGCGCGGCCGGTGACGACCGGGTGACCGGGCTCGTCGCCGCCCTCGCCTTTCCCGAGCGCCTGGCCCGCCGCTCCGGCGGGTCGTATCTGATGGTGTCCGGGACGCGGGCGGAGATCGGGGAGGCGTCCGCGCTGCGGCACGCCGACTGGGTGGCCGTCGCCGTGGCGGACCGGCCGGTGGGGGCCGGGCACGCGCGCGTGCGGCTCGGCGCGGTCGTCGACGAGGAGATCGCGCGCCGGGCGGCCGCCTCGCTGTACTCCGAGGGAGACGAAGTGGCGTGGGCCGACGGCGCGTTGGTGGCCCGGAACGTGACCCGGCTCGGCGCCGTAGAACTGGCGGTGCGCCCGCTGAAGAAGGCCGCGCCCGCCCTCGTCCGCGCGGCGCTCCTGGAGGGGCTGCGGCGCGAGGGGCTCGGCCTGCTGCGGTGGGACCGGGACGCCGAGGCGCTGCGGCAGCGGCTGGCCTTCGTCCACCGCCACGTCGGGGAGCCGTGGCCCGATGTGAGCGACGACGGGCTGCACGCGCGCGTGGACGACTGGCTGGAGCCCGAACTGAGCCGGGCCCGGCGCCGGGCGGACCTGGCGCGGATCGATGCCGGGCAGGCCCTGAGACGGCTGCTGCCGTGGGCGGGCGGGGTCGCGGCACGCTTCGACGAACTGGCGCCGGAGCGCATCGAGGTGCCCAGCGGCTCGCGGATCCGCGTCGACTACGCCGATCCCGCGCAGCCGGTGCTCGCGGTGAAGCTCCAGGAGATGTTCGGGCTCGACGCGACACCCCGGGTGGCCGGGGTGCCGGTGCTGGTGCACCTGCTCTCCCCCGCCGGGCGGCCCGCCGCCGTCACCGCGGACCTCGCGTCGTTCTGGCGGGAGGGGTATCTGGCGGTGCGGGCGGAGCTGCGCGGGCGTTATCCGAAGCATCCGTGGCCGCAGGACCCGGCCGCGGCGGAGCCGACCCGGTTCACGAACGCGCGGCTCAGGCGGTGACCGGCCGCGGTTCGGCCGCCTCGCCGCGCGCCGGCTCCGCGGGCCGCCGGGCGCGGGCCTCCAGCCACAGGGCGAGCGCGAGCAGCAGCGCCCCGAGGACGAGCAGGCCCCAGGGCAGGTAGGAGGTGAGCAGCAGGACGAGGATGCGCTGAGAGGTGACCTGGTCGACGGTGGACGCGATGAAGTCCGCACGCATCCGCACGTCGCCGGCGAACGCGGTGACCTTCTCCTTGCCGCCGAGCAGGGTGCCGCCGCGCATCTCCTCCTTGTGCTTCTCCTCGCCGTAGACGGGGGCGCCGGTCGTCGGGTCGACCAGGAACGTGCGGACGGTCGTGTACCACATCCGCGTCCCGGTCTCGGCGAGGGACGCCGAGGTGATGCCCGCGACCGGGAGCTTCTTGGGGAAGGGGACCCGCGTCCACGGGACGGTCTGCTCGAAGCGGTAGACCCGCAGGCCGCGGAAGGTCTCGGTGCCCCGGTAGTGGATGGGCCGTGTGGTGCGGGCGCGCGCGTCGAAGTACTCGTAGTCCCGCTTCTCGGTGAGGAACGGCCATTTGAACTCGATGCCCTCGCGGGAGACCCGGTCGCCGTCGACGGACTCCCCGGTGGCGTGGACGGGTTCCTGGCTGTGCGCGTCGAAGATGTAGCGCTCGGGGATCTGCGAGACGAACTTCCCGTCGGGGCCCACGATGTAGCTGAGGCCGTCCCAGACGACGACGTCGCGTCCGGCGCTCTTCTCGATCTGCTCCGACGCCTCGACGTTCCCCTTCAGCGTCTGTACTACGGTGAGCCGCGGGACCTTCCTGGCCCGCATCGTGCCGTAGTCGATGAGGGTCGCGTCCTTCGCCTCCAGGACCATCGTCTGGTACTGGCCCGGCGGGACCTTCGCCAGGCGCGGGAAGGCGTACCAGCGCAGCAGCGGGGAGAGCGCCGCGCAGCACACGGCGAGGGCGAGCAGGATCAGGCTGGCCTTGCGGCGCATCTCGGCGGCCCTCCTCGACGACAGGTCTCAGGGATGTGCGGGGAGGGTGGTCAGCAGCGGTCTCGGGGACGTCTCGCCCGGTGGGGCGCCGATCGCCGTGACGGTGAGGACGAGGGCGAGGGCGCAGGCGAGTCCGACCGCCGCGGCGACGAGGGCGCGCATGTCCGACCTCCCTGCACCCGTGCGGCACACGGGATCTGATGAGGCGTCAGGCCTCGGGGTCGGTGCACCGTAGCAATGCCGGGCGCAGATGAGAACAGCTCGCACGCACGACGGAGCCCTCCGGCCCCGGAGGGGCGGGAGGGCTCGGGTCGTGCGCGCGGGTCAGGCGGAGGGGCTCGGGGACGCCGCGGGCGCGTCGGAGGCGCCGCCGGACGGGGCCGCCGTCACCTCCAGTTCGACGGTGAGCGTCGCGCCGCCCGCCGCCTGGATCCGCAGCAGGAACGTGCCGGCCGTGCCGTCCGCGTACAGCTTCGGCAGCTTCAGCACGCCGTCCGCGCCGGTCTTGAGGTCCTTGAGGGTACGGACCTGCTTGCCGTCCGCATCCTTGAAGTAGGGGCCCTTGTCCGCCTCGGCCGGGTCGTCGGCCGCCTTGACGAGGGTCGCGGTCGCGGCGACACCGTCGGCGACGGCCCCCTTGTACGTCGCCTTCACCTCGACGGCGTCCGCGAACTCCTGGCCGGCGACACAGCTGAGTTCCTTGTCGCTGGTGCGGGCCAGCGCGTCGGCGGCCCGCGCGGTGACATGCGCCGTGTGGTCGAGGGCGGGCAGCGAACGGCCGACGACGGTGGCGCGGACCGTGAAGTCGCCGGTCTTCTCGCCCGCGGTGAGCACGGGCGCGGTGGCCACGCCCGTGCTGTCGGTCGTGGCGACGGCGGTCGTGGCGCCGCCGGTGAACCTGGCGTCCGTCCCGCCCACGATCGCGAACCGCACCCGCACCTTGGCCACGCCCTTGCCCTTGGCGTTCTGCGGGCGCACCGCGACGCGCTCGGCGAAGGCGTCGCCCGCCATCGCGGTCAGCTTCCCGGTGCCCGCGTCCGCCAGCTTGGTGACGGTCTCGGCGGGGACCGGGGTGGGCGGGGTGGGCGGGGTGGGCGGATCGGACGGGTCGGTGCCGCCGTTGCCACCAGGGTGCGGGGACGGGCTGGGCGTGCCGGGCGTGCTCGGCGTACCGGGCGTACTGGGCGTACTGGGCGTACTGGGCGTACCGGGGAGCGTCGGGTGCGGGCTCGGGGTGGGGAGGCCCGTGCCGTTGCCGCCGACCGGACTGGTCGGGCTGGTCGGCAGGACACCGGTGCCGTTGGGCACCTCGTGCACGCCCTTGCGGTAGAACTCCATCCACCTCAGGACGAGGGCGACGTAGTCCGAGGAGTTGTTGTAGCTGAGGATCGCCGTGTTCAGATCGTCCGCGTTCGACAGGTCCCAGCCGGCGCGGCACAGGTAGTGGCCGGCGGCGAGGGCCGCGTCGTAGACGTTGTTCGGGTCCTTCTTGCCGTCCCCGTTGCCGTCCCGGCCCGCCCACTCCCACGTGGAGGGGATGAACTGCATCGGGCCGACCGCGCGGTCGTGCTCGGTGTCGCCGTCGTAGGTGCCGCCGTCGGTGTCCTTGATCAGGGCGAAGCCCTGGCCGTTCAGCGCCGGGCCGAGGATCGGCTTGATCGTCGTACCGTTCGCGTCCACGTCGCCGCCGCGGGCCTGGCCCGACTCGACCTTGCCGATCGCGGCGAGCAGCTGCCACGGCAGATTGCAGCCGGGCTTGCTGACCGCCAGCTCGGCCTCGGCCTTCTTGTACGCGTCCAGGAGGGTGGCGGGGATGCCGGACCCGGCCTCCGCGGCGCCCGTGCCGGGCGCGAGGGTGGGTCCCGCGGTGGGGCTGTCCAGCGGCGGCAGGTCCGTGTAGTAGTCGGGGCCGGTCGCCCCGCCGGGCGCCGGGTCGTCGGCGCGGTCCGCGCTGGACTGGCCGTCCGGCCGCGGGGCGGTCACGCCCGGGGCCTGTGACGCGGAGAGGGCCGCCACCGCCGCGGCGGCGACCGCTGCCGTCATCGCGCTCTTGCGCAGCCTCCTGCCGAATACCGCCGCCATGCCGCGAACCCCTCCCGTATAGCCCGTCAAAGCCGGTCTGCCCCGCTGCGTTCCGTATCCTTGCGCTCCCCAGCGCACGGACCCCGCCGACACTACGACAACTTCCGCCGCCTAGACACCTGTTCGCGCCCGTTATTAACCGATTGCTCATGTACGCGTCGTCGTACGCTGCCATGCTCACCGCCCGCGCGACGAGGGGACTCCGTGCCGTTCACCATCAGCCATGCCGCTGCCGTGCTGCCGTTCATGCGGCGCGACGGATCCGGGCGCGGCCGGCTCGTGCCGTCGCTGCTCGTCGCCGGGTCCTTCGCCCCGGACCTCACGTACTTCGCGGCGGGCGCCGTGCCGGAGGCGATGGAGTTCGGTGACGTCACGCACTCCTTCGCCGGTGTCTGCACCGTGGACGTCCTGTTCGCGCTCGCGCTGGTAGGGCTGGTGCGGGTGCTGCGCGATCCGGTCCTCGGGTTGCTGCCGGGGCGGATACGCGGCCGGGCGGCGGCGCCGCGGCCGGGCTCCGCCGGTCGGGGCGGCCGCGGGCGGGCGGTGGTGTGGTGGTACGTCTCCGCGGTGCTCGGGGCGACGACGCACGTGGTCTGGGACGCGTTCACGCACCCCGGCCGCTGGGGCGTCCGGCTCTTTCCCGTCCTCGACGAGAACGTGGCCGGTTCGCCCCTCTACTGGTACGTGCAGTACGGGACTTCGGCGCTCGCGCTGGTGGTGGTCGCGGGGTTCGTGTGGCGGGCGCGCGTCTCGGGCGGTCAGGAGGGTGGGCGGGGTGGTTCTGTGCGGGGCCCGGTTGCGGCGTCGGCGGGGCGGCGGTGGGCTGCGGCCGTGCTGATCGGGGGCTGTGTGTGCGGGTGCGTGGTGCTTCGGGTGGGGCGCTGGTTGGACGCCGTGCACACGGCGGGGCTCACGTGGAAGCCCTGGGAGGTCATTCCGGCGCTCTGCTTCGGGGCGGGGGCGGGATTTGCGCTGGGGCTTGTCCTTTATGCGGGTGTTTATTACGCGGGGATGGGGCGGGGTCGAGTACAGGGGCCGGATCGGGTGGCGCAGCCGAGCCGTCCGAGCGGGCGCTGATCCCCCGGGCCACGGTGGCGATCCTTGCCGCGGGCCCGGTGGGGGCTGGTCGCGCAGTTCCCCGCGCCCCTGAAGACGCGCACTCCGCGCGCAATCTCCAGCGGCTACGAGGCCCCGGGCCCAGACGCATCAATTGCGACCCAACAGGCACGGCGAAGCCGGCGCCGCAGGGGCGCGGGGAACTGCGCGCGCAACCCCCACCGGACCCGCACCCGACAAACAACCCACTAGGCACGGCGAAGCCGACGCCTCAGGGGCGCGGGGAACTGCGCGCGCAACCCCCACCGGACCCGCACCCGACAAACAACCCAACAGGCACGGCGAAGCCGGCGCCCAAAGGGGCGCGGGGAACTGCGCGACCAGCCCCCACACACCCGCACCCGACAGAGCTCCCGGAGTCACACCCCCCGCACAACCCGACCCAGCCAGGCCAAGCCCCCGCCAATGAACCCGCCCCGATCCGGAGGCTAATGCGCTGCCGACTCCCAGTCCCGCCCCAACCCCACAGAGACATCCAGCGGCGCCCGGAGGGCAACCGCTCCGGCCATCTCCCGCCGCACCAGCTCCTCCGCCACCGCCGCCTCCCCCGGCGCGATCTCCAGCACGATCTCGTCGTGGACCTGGAGCAGCATCCGGGAGCTGAGCCCCGCCTCGGTGAGCGCCCGGTCGACATTGAGCATCGCGATCTTCACGATGTCCGCCGCCGTGCCCTGGATCGGCGCGTTCAACGCCATGCGCTCGGCCATCTCACGCCGCTGCCGGTTGTCCGAGTTCAGGTCGGGCAGGTACCGGCGGCGCCCCAGCATGGTCTCCGTGTACCCGGTGGCCCGCGCCTCGTCGACCGCCCGGCGCAGATAGTCCCGGACGCCCCCGAACCGCTCGAAGTACGTGTCCATCAGGACCCGCGCCTCCCCCGGCTCGATGTTGAGCTGCCCGGACAGGCCGAACGCCGACAAGCCGTACGCCAGCCCGTACGACATCGCCTTGATCTTGCGCCGCATCTCCGCGTCGACCGCGTCCCGGGGGACGCCGAACACCTGGGAGGCGACCGTGGTGTGCAGGTCCTCGCCGGAGTTGAACGCCTCAAGGAGGCCCTCGTCCTCCGACAGGTGGGCCATCACGCGCAGTTCGATCTGGCTGTAGTCCGCCGTCATCAGCGACTCGAAGCCCTCGCCGACGACGAAGCCGCGCCGGATCGCCCGCCCCTCGTCGGTGCGGACCGGGATGTTCTGCAGGTTCGGGTCGGTCGAGGAGAGCCGGCCGGTCGCGGCGACCGTCTGGTTGAACGTGGTGTGGATGCGGCCGTCCGCCGCGATCGTCTTGATCAGGCCCTCGACGGTGACGCGCAGCTTGGCCTGCTCGCGGTGGCGCAGCATGATCACGGGCAGTTCGTGGTCGGTCTGCGCGGCGAGCCAGGCGAGCGCGTCCGCGTCCGTCGTGTACCCGGTCTTGGTCTTCTTCGTCTTCGGCAGGTCCAGCTCGCCGAAGAAGACCTCCTGGAGCTGCTTGGGCGAGCCGAGGTTGAACTCGTGGCCGACGGAGGCGTGCGCCTCCCGCACCGCCTGCTGCACGGCGCCCGCGAACATCTGCTCCATCTCCTGCAGATGGGGGCGGTCGGCGGCGATGCCGTACCGCTCCAGGCGGGCGAGGAGCGCGGAGGTGGGCAGTTCGATGTCGGTGAGCAGCTCGGCCGCGCCGACCTCCTTCAGGCGCGCGCCGAACGCCTCGCCCAGGTCGAGGATGGCGCGGGCCTGCACCATGAGCGCGTCGGCCTCGGCCTGCTCGTCCTCCTCGCTGCCGAAGGCGAGCTGCCCGTCGGCGGCGGCGGCCGGGGCCAGCTCGCGGCCCAGGTACTCCAGGGAGAGCGCGTCCAGGGCGAAGGAGCGCCGGCCCGGCTTGACCAGGTACGCGGCGAGCGCGGTGTCCATGGTGACGCCGTCCACGCGCCAGCCGTGCTCGGCGAAGACCCGCATCACACCCTTGGCGTTGTGCAGCACCTTCGGCTTCGCCGCGTCGGCGAGCCAGGCGGAGAAGGCCCGCTCGTCGCTCTCGTCGAGCAGCGAGGGGTCGAACCAGGCGGCCTGCCCGTCGGCGGCGGCGAGCGCGACCTCGGTGACCGAGCCGGTCCCCAGCGACCAGGTGTCGACCGAGGCCAGACCGAGGACGGCGGTGCCGTGCTCGGCCAGCCACGGCGCGACCTCGCCGGTGGTGAGGACCGTCCCGTCGACGTCCACACCGGGCTCGGCCGGTGTCTCCTCAGCCTCGGCGGCGCCCGGGTCGACCGCGAACAGGCGCTCGCGCAGCGAGGGGTTACGGATCTCCAGGGTGTCCAGGATCATCGCGATCGCCGTACGGTCGTACGCCGTGCGCTCCAGGTCACCGACGCCCTTGGGCAGCTCGACGTCGCGCACCATCTCGGTGAGCCGGCGGTTGAGCTTGACGGCTTCCAGGTGCTCGCGCAGATTCGCCCCCGCCTTGCCCTTGACCTCCTCGGCGCGCTCGACCAGGTCGGCGAAGGAACCGAACTGGTTGATCCACTTCGCGGCGGTCTTCTCACCGACACCCGGGATGCCCGGCAGGTTGTCCGACGGGTCGCCGCGCAGCGCCGCGAAGTCCGGGTACTGGGCGGGGGTGAGCCCGTACTTCTCGAAGACCTTCTCCGGGGTGAAGCGGGTCAGCTCGGAGACGCCCTTGGTCGGGTACAGCACCGTCACATGGTCCGAGACGAGCTGGAAGGAGTCCCGGTCGCCGGTGACGATGAGGACGTCGAAACCCTCGGCCTCGGCCTGGGTGGCGAGCGTGGCGATGACGTCGTCGGCCTCGAAACCGTCGACGGCGAAGCGCGGGGTGTGCATCGCGTCGAGCAGCTCACCGATCAGCTCGACCTGCCCCTTGAACTCGTCCGGGGTCTTCGACCGGTTCGCCTTGTACTCGGTGAACTCCTCGGAACGCCACGTCTTGCGGGAGACGTCGAACGCCACCGCGAAGTGCGTGGGCGCCTCGTCGCGCAGCGTGTTCGCCAGCATCGAGGCGAATCCGTAGATCGCGTTCGTCGGCTGGCCCGTCGCCGTCGTGAAGTTCTCCGCGGGCAGCGCGAAGAACGCCCGGTACGCCAGCGAGTGCCCGTCCATGAGCATCAGCCGGGGGCGCCCGCCCGCACCACTGCCCGTCGCCTTCGTCGCGGTTGTCTTCGCCGTCTTTGCTGCTTTCTCTGCCACGTCCCCGATCCTGCCACGCCCCACCGACAGCCCGGCCCACCCCGGACCGGGCGGGGGGCCTGTCAGTCGTACGTGCGAGGATCGGAGACGTACCTCACACAGCGGAGCGGCGGCGTCCGGCCCCCGCGCCGCCGCACCACAGCACGCGCGCAGGACCAGCTCGAAGGGGAGCCAGCCATGGCCAGCAAGCCACCCGCGTCCGACCCGGTTCAGGACGCACCGCGGGTCCTCGCGCCGCAGCACCACGCGGCGGGCCTGCCGGCCGTCCGGCACTCCCTGAAGATCGCCCGCGAGCAGATGGGCGTGAAGCGCACCGCCCTGACCCTGCTGCGCGTCAACCAGAAAGAGGGCTTCGACTGCCCCGGCTGCGCCTGGCCCGAGCCGGAGCACCGGCACGCGGCGGAGTTCTGCGAGAACGGCGCGAAGGCGGTCGCCGAGGAGGCCACCCTGCGCCGGGTGACCCCCGAGTTCTTCGCCGCGCACCCGGTCGCGGACCTCGCGACGCGCTCCGGGTACTGGCTGGGCCAGCAGGGCCGCCTCACCCACCCCATGTATCTGGCCGAGGGCGCGGACCGCTACGAGCCGGTGACGTGGGAGCGGGCCTTCGACATCGTCGGCGAGGAGCTGGCCGCGCTCGCCTCCCCGGACGAGGCGGTCTTCTACACCTCGGGCCGCACCAGTAACGAGGCGGCGTTCCTCTACCAGCTGTTCGCCCGCGAGTTCGGCACGAACAACCTGCCCGACTGCTCGAACATGTGCCACGAGTCGTCCGGCTCCGCGCTCACGGAGACCATCGGCATCGGCAAGGGCAGCGTCCTCCTGGAGGACCTTTACAAGGCGGACCTGATCATCGTCGCCGGGCAGAACCCGGGCACGAACCACCCGCGCATGCTCTCCGCCCTGGAGAAGGCGAAGGCGGGCGGCGCGCGGATCATCTCCGTGAACCCGCTCCCCGAGGCGGGCCTGGAGAAGTTCAAGAACCCGCAGACCCCCAAGGGCCTCACCAAGGGCGCCTCCCTCACCGACCTGTTCCTGCAGATCCGCCTCGGCGGCGACCAGGCCCTCTTCCGCCTCCTGAACAAGTTGATCCTGGAGACGCAGGGCGCCACCGACGACGCCTTCATCGCCGAACACACGCACGGCTACGAGGAGTTCGCCGCGGCCGCCCGCGCCGCCGACTGGGACGAGACCCTCAAGGCCACCGGCCTCTCCCGCGCCGACATCGAGCGCACCCTGGAGCTGGTCCTCGCCTCCCGCCGTACCGTCGTCTGCTGGGCGATGGGCCTCACCCAGCACAAGCACTCCGTGCCGACCATCCGCGAAGTCGTCAACTTCCTGCTGCTGCGCGGCAACATCGGCCGCCCCGGCGCCGGCGTCTGCCCGGTGCGCGGCCACAGCAACGTGCAGGGCGACCGCACCATGGGCATCTTCGAACGCCCCGCGCCCGCCTTCCTGGACGCCCTGGAGAAGGAGTTCGGCTTCGCGCCGCCGCGCGCGCACGGCTTCGACGTCGTCCGTGCCATCCGCGCCCTGCGCGACGGCGCGGCGAAGGTCTTCTTCGCCATGGGCGGCAACTTCGTGGCCGCCTCCCCCGACACCGACGTCACCGAGGCCGCGATGCGCCGCGCCGCACTGACCGTCCACGTCTCCACGAAGCTGAACCGCTCGCACACCGTCACCGGCGCCCGCGCCCTCATCCTGCCCACCCTCGGCCGCACCGAGCGCGACGTCCAGGGCAGTGGCGAGCAGTTCGTCACGGTCGAGGACTCCATGGGCATGGTGCACGCCTCGCGCGGCCGCCTGGAACCGGCGAGCCGCCACCTGCTCTCCGAGCCCGCCATCGTCGCCCGCCTCGCCCGCCGCGTCCTGGGCGCCGAATCCCCCACTCCCTGGGAGGAGTTCGAGAAGGACTACGCGGCGATCCGCGACCGCATCGCCCGCGTCGTCCCCGGCTTCGAGGACTTCAACGCGCGCGTGGCCCACCCCGACGGCTTCGCCCTGCCGCACGCCCCGCGCGACGAGCGCCGCTTCCCCACCGCCACCGGCAAGGCCAACTTCACGGCCGCGCCCGTCGAGTACCCGCGCCTGCCCGCGGGCCGTCTCCTCCTGCAGACCCTGCGCTCGCACGACCAGTACAACACCACCATCTACGGCCTCGACGACCGCTACCGGGGCATCAGGAACGGCCGCCGGGTGGTCCTCGTCAACGCCGAGGACGCCAAGGAACTCGACCTCGCCGAGGGCTCCTACGTCGACCTGGTCAGCGAGTGGCGCGACGGCATCGAGCGGCGCGCCCCCGGCTTCCGCGTCGTGCACTACCCCACGGCCCGCGGCTGCGCGGCCGCGTACTACCCGGAGACGAACGTGCTGGTGCCGCTGGACGCCACCGCCGACACCAGCAACACCCCCGCGAGCAAGTCCGTCGTCGTCCGCCTGGAACAATCGAGCACCGACTGAGCGTTCGCTCAGTCGTCGAGCAGTACGTGTGTCAGCAGGTACGACGGACGGAGCCGAGCCCCATGGGTGAGCAGAACCACGTGAAGTTCCCGCAAGAGGTCATCGACGAGTACGCGACGCTCGGCGTCGACCTGCCCGCCCTCTTCTCGGCGGGGCACCTCGGCACCCGGATGGGCGTCGAGATCAAGGAGGCCGCCGCGGACCGCGTCGTCGGCACGATGCCGGTCGAGGGCAACACGCAGCCGTACGGGCTGCTGCACGGCGGCGCCTCCGCCGTCCTCGCCGAGACCCTCGGCTCGGTCGGCTCCATGCTCCACGGCGGCCCCGGCAAGATCGCCGTCGGCGTCGACCTGAACTGCACGCACCACCGCGGCGCCCGCTCCGGCCTCGTCACCGGCGTCGCCACGCCCGTGCACCGCGGGCGCTCCACGGCGACGTACGAGATCGTCATCACCGACGACCAGGACAAGCGGGTCTGCACCGCCCGCCTGACCTGCCTCCTCAAGAACGCCCCCACAGCCTGACCCCGCCTCACCTCCGGCCCCGCACCTCCCTTCCGGGGGGGCGGGGCCGTTGCGCTGCCGGGCACGAGCGGAAATCCAGCCCCTCCGGCGCTTGAGGAGCGGGGTCCGGGGCGGCGTGCCGTGACAGTGCGCTCCACCCAGCCGGCCGAACTCACGCGGCCGTAACACACAGTTACCACAATCGTTACGCGGCCACACCCACACACACCACCTCGCATTACACCCCCCATACCTTCGAACACAACCCCCTTGCGCGGCGCGATCTCACCCCCGAACCCCGACCAAGATCATCTCAACTCCCGTAGCGGAACTGCGCGTTCTCACATTGCGAACACGCGACTGCGCCATGCATACGCCCCAATCGCCCCCACTTCCCCCACCCGAAGGCCACCCGGCATAACAAGAGCGTCACATCCTCTCCCGCACCACTCCCTCCTCTGCGACCTGCGCTTATAGTCACGGCCAGTCACCGCGCCGCCGGGCGCGTCCATTGCACGGCCCCCTGTACCACCAGTACGGCCCGGCGAGACACACGATCCCCGGCCCGGGGATCGCGCCAGGGAGAGGAATGATCGTGCGACACCGTTCTCTGCTCGTACTCACCACCGTGCTCACCACCGGAGCACTCACGCTCACCGCCTGCGGATCGCGCGACGACGACGACAAAGGGTCGAGCAGCGACAAGAAAACCACCGTCGTCATCGGCGTCGACGCCCCGCTGACCGGCGCCAACTCCGCGACCGGCCTCGGCATCCAGTACGGCGTGCAGATAGCCGTCGACGACGCCAACAAGAACAACACCGTCCCCGGCGTCACCTTCGAGGTCAAGGCGCAGGACGACAAGGCCGTCCCCGCCACCGGCCAGCAGAACGCCACGGGACTCGTCGCCAACAAGGACGTCCTCGGAGTCGTCGGCCCCCTCAACTCCGGTGTGGCCACCTCCATGCAGCAGGTGTTCGCGACGGCGAACCTCGTCCAGATCTCCCCCTCGAACACCGCGCCCGAGCTGACCCAGGGCAAGAACTGGCAGACCTCGAAGAAGCGCACGTACAAGACGTACTTCCGCACGGCCACCACCGACGCCCTCCAGGGCGGCTTCGCGGCCGACTACGCGTACAACACGCTGAAGAAGAAGAAGGTCTACGTCGTCGACGACAAGCAGACCTACGGCGCCGGCCTCGCCAAGCTCTTCACCGCGGGCTTCAAGAAGGCCGGCGGCAAGGTCGTCGGCACCGACCACGTCACCACCATCTCCAGCGGCGGCAGCAGCGACTTCGGCACCCTCGTCACCAAGATCAAGAACTCCGGCGCCGACCTCCTCTACTACGGCGGCCAGTACGACGAGTCGCAGGTCCTCACCAAGCAGCTCAAGGACGCCGGCGCCAAGATCCCGCTCTTCGGCGGCGACGGCATGTTCACCCCGACCTACATCAAGACCGCCGGCAAGACCTCCGAAGGCGACCTCGCCACCTCCGTCGGCGTCCCCGTCACCACCCTGCCCGCCGCCAAGGACTTCATCGCCACCTACAAGGCCAAGAAGTACCCCGGCGACTACGGCACCTACGGCGGCTACTCCTACGACGCCGCCACCGCCATCATCAAGGCCGTCGGCAAGGTCGTGAAGGACGGCGACGTCCCCTCCGACGCCCGGGCCAAGATCGTCGAAGAGGTCCAGAACAGCAAGTTCGACGGCATCGCCGGACCCGTCGCCTTCGACCAGTACGGCGACACCACCAACAAGCAGCTGACCGTCTACCAGGTCAGCAACGGCGAGTGGAAGGCCGTCAAGAGCGGCACCTACGACGCCGGCTGACCCACCCCGCACCGCACGCACCACCCGCACCACCTGGGGCCGCGCGGCCACGACGACCCGTCACCGCGCGGCCCCACCCATCTCCCTGCCCAGACTTCCCACCCATGGAGGCCACGCGGTGAACACGCTGCCGCAGCAGCTGGCCAACGGGCTGTTCCTCGGCTCGATGTACGGGCTGATCGCCATCGGTTACACGATGGTGTACGGCATCGTCCAGCTCATCAACTTCGCCCACGGCGAGATCTTCATGACCGGCGGCTTCGGCGCCCTCACGGTCTACCTCGCACTCCCCGACGGCATATCCATGTGGATAGCCCTCCCCGCCATGCTCATCGGCGGCGCACTCGTCGCCACCCTCATCGCCGTCGGCGCCGAACGCTTCGCCTACCGGCCCCTGCGCGGCGCCCCACGCCTCGCCCCCCTCATCACCGCCATCGGGCTCTCCCTCGCCATCCAGCAACTCGTCTTCAACCTCTACCCCGACGCCAAGAGCGCCCGCGTCTTCCCCCAACTCCCCTTCGGCCCCTACCACCTGGGCTCCATCCGCATCCAGAGCGGCGACATCTTCCTCATCATCGCCGCCCCCCTGTGCATGGCCCTCCTCGCCTTCTTCGTCCGCCTCTCCCGCACCGGCCGCGCCATGCAGGCCACCGCCCAGGACCCGGACACCGCCCAGCTCATGGGCATCGACACCAACCGCATCATCGTCATCGCCTTCGCCATCGGCGGCGTCTTCGCCGCCGTCGCCGGCGTCGCCTACGGCGTCAAATACGGCTCCGTCCAGTACGACATGGGCTTCGCCGCCGGACTCAAGGCCTTCACCGCCGCCGTCCTCGGCGGCATCGGCAACATCTACGGCGCCATGCTCGGCGGCGTCGTCCTCGGCCTCGCCGAAGCCATGGCCACCGCCTACATCGCCGACGTCCCCGGCATGGAACAGTTCGGCGGCCAGGGCTGGGCCTCCGTCTGGGCCTTCGTCCTGCTCATCCTCGTCCTGCTGCTACGGCCACAAGGCCTACTCGGCGAACGCGTCGCGGACAGGGCGTGACCACCATGACCACACCCACCCGGACCCGGGAAACCGACACCACCAGCGGCCTCGTCCGCCTCCCCGCCGGCACCGCCCGCCTCCTCGTCGCCGTCGGCGCCATCGCCACCATCGCCAGCACCTTCATGTCCTGGACCTGGACCGACGAGTTCCCCGGCGACCTCACCGTCTACGGCTACCCCGCCGGCCTCCAGATCGTCGCCCTCATCGCGGGGATCATCACCCTCCTCTTCGGCCTGCGCCTGTGGAACGTCCGAGGACTGCGCTGGCTCAACCCCGCCGGCGCCACCTCACCCCTGCTGCTCGCCGCCCTCGCCGCCTTCACCGTCTGCTGGTTCGCGGCCATCGCCATCACCGTCGACCTCGGCGGCCTCGCCAACCTCGACCCCGGCGCCTACGTCGCCGCCGTCGCCTCGGCACTCCCCGTCCTCGGCGCCCTCGCCCTGCCCCACCCCGGCCACAGCGTCAAGGACTACCTCACCAAACCCGACCAGCCCGCCCCCACCGGCCACCTCGCCCCCTGGGTCCAGCGCCTGGTCATCACCGCCGGCATCGCCCTCGCCCTCATCGCCTTCACCTACGGCATCGGCATCAACGACGACGACAGCGAGACCTTCGTCGGCTTCGCCCTCCTCGTCCTCTTCGCCACCTGGGCTTTCCTCCACGCCGGCCTCCTCGACCGGTTCACCACCCTCAGCACCCGGCACAAGGGCTTCGCCGCCGGCATGGCCTTCCTCGCCGCGGCGATCTTCCCCTTCACCCAGAGCGACGACCACAACGCCAACCTCGGCGTCAACATCCTCATCTTCGCCACCGTCGCCCTCGGCCTCAACATCGTCGTCGGCCTCACCGGCCTCCTCGACCTCGGATACGTCGCCTTCCTCGGCGTCGGCGCCTACGCCGCCGCCCTCGTCTCCGGCTCCGAGTTCTCCCGCTTCTCCGGCGTCCAGTTCCCCTTCTGGGCCGCCGCACTGACCGGCATGGCCGCCTCCCTCGTCTTCGGCGTCCTCATCGGCGCCCCCACCCTGCGGCTGCGCGGCGACTACCTCGCCATCGTCACCCTCGGCTTCGGCGAGATCTTCCGCATCGCCGTCAACAACATGGACGGCTCCTCAGGACCCGACATCACCAACGGCCCCGACGGCATCCCCTCCATCCCCGACCTCGAAATCTTCGGGTTCAACCTCGGCGCGGCCCACGACGTCGCCGGCTTCACCCTCGGCCGCTTCGCCAACTACTTCTTCCTGATGCTCCTCATCACCGCGCTGGTCGTCCTCGTCTTCACCCGCGCCGCCGACTCCCGCATCGGCCGCTCCTGGATCGCCATCCGCGAGGACGAGACCGCCGCCACCGCCATGGGCATCAACGGCTTCCGCGTCAAACTCATCGCCTTCGCCCTCGGCGCCACCCTCGCCGGACTCGCCGGCACCGTCAGCGCCCACGTCACCTACAGCGTCGTCCCCAGCCCCTACCAGTTCGCCGGCGCCGCACCTCCCAACTCCGCCTTCCTCCTCGCCGCCGTCGTCCTCGGCGGCATGGGCACCGTCAGCGGACCCCTCCTCGGCGCCTCCTTCCTCTACCTCATCCCCGAGAAGCTCACCTTCCTGAAGGAATACGAGCTCCTCGCCTTCGGCATCGCCCTCGTGCTCCTCATGCGCTTCCGCCCCGAAGGCATCATCGCCAACCGCCGCAGGCAACTCGAATTCCACGAAACCGGCCAACTCTCCATCCCCGAACAACAGAGCCTGCCCGACAGCACCACCGGCGCCGCCAAGGCGACCAAGGCAGGAGCGTGACCACGATGACCAACACCACCACCCAGACCGTGCTGGAAGCCAGCAACGTCACCATGCGCTTCGGCGGCCTCACCGCCGTCCGCTCCGTCGACCTCACCGTCAACCAGGGCGAGATCGTCGGCCTCATCGGCCCCAACGGCGCCGGAAAAACCACCTTCTTCAACTGCCTCACCGGGCTCTACATCCCCACCGAAGGCAAGGTCACCTACAAGGGCACCGTCCTGCCGCCCAAGCCCCACCTCGTCACCAAAGCCGGCATGGCCCGCACCTTCCAGAACATCCGGCTCTTCGCCAACATGACCGTCCTGGAGAACGTCCTCGTCGGCCGCCACACCCGCACCAAAGAAGGCCTCTGGTCCGCACTCCTGCGCGGCCCCGGCTTCAAGAGAGCCGAAGCCCACTCCGAAGAACGCGCCATGGAACTCCTGGAGTTCATCGGCCTCGCCCACAAACGCGACCACCTCGCCCGCAGCCTCCCCTACGGCGAACAGCGCAAGCTGGAGATCGCCCGCGCCATGGCCAGCGAACCCGGACTCCTCCTCCTCGACGAGCCCACCGCCGGCATGAACCCGCAGGAGACCCGCGCCACCGAGGAACTCGTCTTCGCCATCCGCGACAAGGGCATCGCCGTCCTCGTCATCGAGCACGACATGCGCTTCATCTTCAACCTCTGCGACCGCGTCGCCGTCCTCGTCCAGGGCGAGAAACTCGTCGAAGGCACCAGCGACGTCGTCCAGGGCGACGAACGCGTCATCGCCGCCTACCTCGGCACCCCCTTCGAAGGCGCCCCCGAGGACACCGCCCTCAAGGACGTCCAGGCAGCCGAGGCCCACGCCGCCGGAGGCGCGACAGAAGGATCTTCGGAAGGAACGAACCAGTGACCGCCCTGCTGGAAGTCGAAGACCTCAAGGTCGCCTACGGCAAGATCGAAGCCGTCAAAGGCATCTCCTTCACCGTCGAAGAAGGCCAGGTCGTCACCCTCATCGGCACCAACGGCGCCGGCAAGACCACGACCCTGCGCACCCTGTCCGGCCTCCTCAAGCCCCTCAGCGGCCGCATCTCCTTCAACGGACAGCCCCTCAACGACATCCCCGCACACAAGATCGTCGCGATGGGCCTCGCCCACTCGCCCGAAGGCCGGCGCATCTTCCCCCGCCTGTCCATCCTGGAGAACCTCCAACTCGGAGCCTTCCTCCGCAAGGACACAGCGGGAATCGAGAAGGACCTCCAGCGCGCCTACGACCTCTTCCCCATCCTGGGCGAACGCCGGAAGCAAGCCGCGGGAACCCTCTCCGGCGGCGAACAGCAGATGCTCGCCATGGGCCGCGCCCTCATGTCCCAGCCCAAACTGCTCATGCTGGACGAGCCCTCCATGGGCCTCTCCCCCATCATGATGCAGAAGATCATGTCCACCATCGTCGAACTCAAGTCCCAGGGCACGACGATCCTGCTCGTCGAACAGAACGCCCAAGCGGCGCTCTCCCTCGCCGACCGGGGCCACGTCATGGAAGTCGGCTCCATCGCCCTCTCCGGCACCGGCCAGGACCTCCTCCACGACGAATCCGTCCGCAAGGCGTACCTGGGCGAGGACTGACCCGGCCCCTCACATGCCTGAGGCCCGCCCCCGAATCATCGATATCGGGGAGCGGGCCTCACCTGCTTGCCGTTCCAACAGGGCACTCAGCCCTTCGACGCCTTCTTCTCCTCGGCGTCCTCGATGACCGCCTCAGCCACCTGCTGCATCGAGAGCCGACGGTCCATCGACGTCTTCTGGATCCACCGGAACGCCGCCGGCTCCGTCAGGCCGTACTCCGTCTGCAACACCGACTTCGCCCGGTCCACCAGCTTCCGCGTCTCAAGACGCTGCGTGAGGTCCGCGACCTCCCGCTCCAGCGTCTTCAACTCCGTGAACCGCGACACCGCCATCTCGATCGCCGGCACCACGTCACTCTTGCTGAACGGCTTCACCAAGTACGCCATCGCACCCGCGTCCCGCGCCCGCTCCACCAGGTCACGCTGCGAGAACGCGGTCAGCATCAGCACCGGGGCGATCGACTCCCCCGCGATCTTCTCCGCCGCGCTGATGCCGTCCATCTTCGGCATCTTCACGTCCAGGATCACGAGGTCCGGCTTGTGCTCACGGGCCAGCTCGACGGCCTGCTCCCCGTCGCCGGCCTCGCCCACGACGGAGTAGCCCTCCTCCTCCAGCATCTCCTTGAGATCCAGGCGGATCAGGGCCTCGTCCTCGGCGATGACGACGCGGGTCGTCAGCGGCGGGACGTGCGACTTGTCGTCGTCTACGGCATCTACGGGCTCGGGCGACTCGGGGGCGGTCACGGGGGCGCTCCTTGGTTATGCAGGGCGGGGGTAGTGCTCCCAAGAGCCTACCTAGCTGCGCCGCGGCACGGAGACCCGGTATGCTTTCCCGCAGCTCACCCCACCTTGCCCGGTTGGCGGAACGGCATACGCTGATGTCTCAAACACATCTGTTCGAAAGAACATGTGGGTTCGAATCCCACACCGGGCACTTTCTGAAGCGGATGTTCACGTTCTCGTGAACATCCGCTTTTTCTCTTTCCGGTACCGCATAATGATGCACGCTCGACGCATGAGTATGCATCCACCCGAAGTGCGCCGGCGAGCTGTGTCTCTCCTGCGGGAGGGGGTCGGGAACGCGGACGTCGCCCGCAAACTCGACGTTCCCGTGGGCACCATCGGCTGGTGGCGCAGCGAAGATCGCCGAGCGCGTGGCGAGACGTACGAGGAGCCGACGGACTGCCCGCGATGCACCGGCCGCATCGTGGACCGCCCGGCCTACGCGCATCTGCTGGGCCTCTACCTCGGGGACGGCCACATCATCGCCAAGCCCAGCCAGAACCACCTGTCCGGCTGGACCTGCGCGTAGGCCCGAAGTACTGACCCGGCGCTACTTCGGGGAGTCGTCCTCGCCGATGTGGTGGATGCGGACCAGGTTCGTGGAGCCGGCCACCCCGGGCGGGGAGCCCGCCGTGATGACGACCACGTCGCCCTTCTGGCAGCGGCCGATCTTGAGCAGCATTTCGTCGACCTGGGCGACCATCGCGTCCGTGGAGTCGACGTGCGGGCCGAGGAAGGTCTCGACGCCCCACGTGAGGTTGAGCTGCGCGCGGGTGGCGGTGTCGGGGGTGAAGGCGAGGAGCGGGATCGGGGAGCGGTAGCGGGAGAGCCGTTTGACGGTGTCGCCGGACTGGGTGAAGGCGACGAGGAACTTGGCGCCGAGGAAGTCGCCCATCTCGGCGGCGGCGCGGGCGACGGCGCCGCCCTGGGTGCGGGGCTTGTTGCGGTCGGTGAGGGGCGGGAGACCCTTGGCGAGGATGTCTTCCTCGGCCGCTTCGACGATGCGGCCCATGGTCTTGACGGTCTCGATGGGGTATTTGCCGACGCTGGTCTCTCCGGAGAGCATCACGGCGTCGGTGCCGTCGATGATGGCGTTGGCGACGTCGCTGGCCTCGGCCCGGGTGGGGCGCGAGTTGTCGATCATCGAGTCGAGCATCTGGGTGGCGACGATGACGGGCTTGGCGTTGCGCTTGGCGAGCTTGATGGCGCGCTTCTGCACGATGGGGACTTGTTCGAGGGGCATTTCGACGCCGAGGTCGCCGCGGGCGACCATGATGCCGTCGAAGGCGGCGACGATGTCGTCGATGTTCTCGACGGCCTGGGGCTTCTCGACCTTGGCGATGACCGGGAGGCGGCGGCCTTCTTCGGTCATGATGCGGTGGACGTCCTCGATGTCGCGTCCGCTGCGTACGAAGGAGAGCGCGATGACGTCGGCGCCGATGCGCAGGGCCCAGCGGAGGTCTGCTTCGTCCTTGTCGCTGAGGGCGGGGACGGAGACGGCGACGCCGGGGAGGTTGAGGCCCTTGTGGTCGGAGACCATGCCGCCTTCGACGACCTGGGTGTGGACGCGGGGGCCGTCGACGCCGGTGACTTCGAGGCTGACCTTGCCGTCGTCGACGAGGATGCGTTCACCGGGGGTGACGTCGTCGGCGAGGCCGCTGTAGGTGGTGCCGCAGCTCTGGCGGTCGCCTTCGGTGCCGTGTTCGACGGTGATGGTGAAGGTGTCGCCGCGTTCAAGTAGTACGGGGCCTTCGCGGAAGCGGCCGAGGCGGATCTTCGGGCCTTGAAGGTCGGCGAGGATGCCGACGCTGCGGCCGGTCTCATCGGCGGCCTTGCGCACGCGGTGGTAGCGCTCCTCGTGCTCGGCGTAGGTGCCGTGGCTGAGGTTGAAGCGGGCTACGTCCATTCCGGCTTCGACGAGTGCCTTGATCTGCTCGTACGAGTCGGTGGCGGGGCCCAGGGTACAGACGATCTTTGCTCGGCGCATGGTTCGAGCCTAGGGCTTACCGGCGGGTAGAGAATTGGCCGGGGGTGACTACACAACAACCTTTGTATGAAGGGCTATTGACAAACGCCGCTATCTTTTGAATTTGCGCGCTAGGGCGCTCTGATGAGCGTGAATATGCCGTGGCGCGTCGGCGCCCGGTCACCGGATCGCAACCTGCGGGGGGTGTTGCGGCGGGTGGGTTCTGGGCCAGAATCTACGCGCGTTACAGGTGTGTTGACCGTGTTGCCCGCAGCCGTTGGTGGCCCCCCGAGGAGTACAGAGATGCCGTTGAACCGCAGAAGGTTTCTGGGACAGTCCGCCGCGACGGGGGTGGGCGTGGCGCTGACGGGTGCCGTGGTCGCGCCGGCCGCCGAGGCCACGCAGCAGGGTCATGGGCACGGCCAGGGGCATGACCGGCGTAAGCGCTACTCCTTCTCCGTGATGGGCACGACCGATCTGCACGGTCATGTCTTCAACTGGGACTACTACAAGGACGCCGCGTATGCGGACGCGGCGGGCAATGCGCAGGGTCTGTCGCGGATCTCGACGCTGGTGAAGCAGGTGCGCGCGGCGAAGGGGCGGGGCAACACGCTGCTCATCGACGCGGGCGACACGATCCAGGGCACGCCGCTCACGTACTACTACGCGCGCGTGGAGCCGATCACGGCCGAGGGCGGGCCGGTGCATCCGATGGCGCAGGCGATGAACGCGATCGGGTACGACGCGGCGGCGCTGGGCAACCACGAGTTCAATTACGGCATCGAGACGCTGCGTAAGTTCGAGTCGCAGCTGGAGTTTCCGTTGCTCGGGGCGAACGCGGTGGACGCGAAGACGGAGAAGCCGGCGTTCCGCCCGTATGTGATCAAGAAGTTGCGGACGCCGCACGGCCGGGATGTGAAGGTGGCGGTCCTGGGGCTGACGAACCCGGGGATCGCGATCTGGGACAAGGCGTATGTGCAGGGCAAGCTGAAGTTCCCGGGGATCGAGGAGCAGGCCGCCCTGTGGGTTCCGAAGCTGCGGTCGATGGGTGCGGACGTGGTCATCGTGTCGGCGCACACGGGTGCGTCGGGTACGTCGTCGTGGGGTGATCAGCTGCCGTATGTGGAGAACGCGGCGGCGAACATGGCGGCGAAGGTGCCGGGGATCGACGCGATCCTGGTCGGTCACGCGCATGTGGAGATCGAGCAGCAGGTGGTGACGAACGAGAAGACGGGCAAGCCGGTCGTGCTCGCGGAGCCGTTGTGCTTCGCGGAGCGGCTGGCGCTGTTCGACTTCGATCTGGTGTGGGAGAGGGGCCGTTGGTCGGTCGAGTCGGTGCGCTCGAAGCTACTGGACTCGGCGTCGGTGGCGGACGACCCGAAGATCACGAAGCTGCTGGCGGACGAGCACGCGCTGGTCGTGAAGTACGTCAACCAGGTGGTGGGGCAGGCGACGACGACGCTGACCACGGTGGACGCGCGGTACAAGGACGCGCCGATCATCGATCTGATCAATAAGGTGCAGGCGGATGTGGTGACGGAGGCGTTGAAGTCGACGCAGTACGCGTCGCTGCCGGTGTTGTCGCAGGCGTCGCCGTTCTCGCGGACGTCGGAGATTCCGGCCGGTGACGTGACGATCCGTGACCTGTCGGGGCTGTATGTGTACGACAACACGTTGGTGGCGAAGTTGCTGACGGGTGCGCAGGTGCGGGCGTATCTGGAGTTCTCGGCGCAGTATTTCGTGCGGACGGCGGCGGGTGCGCCGGTGGATGTGGAGAAGCTGACGAACGCGGAGAACCGGCCGGACTACAACTACGACTATGTGTCGGGGCTGACGTACGACATCGACATCGCGCAGCCGGCGGGGTCGCGGATCAGGAATCTGAAGTTCGGCGGGGTCGAGCTGGATGACGCGGCGCAGTTCGTGTTCGCGGTGAACAACTACCGGGCGAACGGCGGGGGTGCGTTCCCGCATGTGGCGTCGGCGCCGGAGTTGTGGTCGGAGTCGACGGAGATCCGGACGCGGATCGCGGAGTGGGTGACGGCCAAGGGTGAGCTGGATCCGGCTGATTTCGCGTCGGTGGACTGGCGGTTGACGCGGGAGGGGACGCCGGTGTTCTAGGTTCCTGGGCCGCGGGTCAGCCCTGGAGTTCGACGAGTGGGCCGCGCCTTTCCGCCTGGTGTCCGGGGCGGGGGGCGCGGTGGTCGTGGGGGGTGAGGCCGAAGGTGGTGAAGGCGGTGCGGCGGGGCTGGGGGTAGGGCTCTTTGCCGGTGAGGGTGTTGAGGATGGTGGCGCTGCGCCAGGCGGCGAGGCCGAGGTCGGGGGCGCCGACGCCGTGGGTGTGGCGTTCGGCGTTCTGGACGTAGACGGAGCCTTGGACGTGGGGGTCGAGGACGAGGCGGAACTGTTCGTCGATGCGGGGGCGGGCGGCGCTGTCACGGCGGAGGTAGGGGTCGAGGCCGCTGAGGAGTTGGTCGAGGGGGCGTTCCTGGTAGCCGGTGGCGAGGACGACGGCGTCGGTGGTGAGGCGGGAGCGGGTGCCCTGGCCGCGGTGTTCGAGGTGGAGTTCGACTTTGGTGGTGGCGACGCGGCCGGCGGTGCGGACGGTGACGCCGGGGGTGAGGGTGGCGTCGGGCCAGCCGCCGTTCAGGGTGCGGCGGTAGAGCTCTTCGTGGATGGCGGCGATGGTGTCGGCGTCGATGCCTTTGTGGAGCTGCCATTGGGCGGGGAGGAGGCGGTCGCGTTCGCTCTGGGGGAGGTGGTGGAAGTAGTGGGTGTAGTCGGGGGTGAAGTGTTCGAGGCCGAGTTTGCTGTACTCCATGGGGGCGAAGGCTTCGGTGCGGGTGAGCCAGTGGAGTCTTTCGTGGCCTGCCGGGCGGGCGCGCAGGAGGTCGAGGAAGATCTCGGCGCCGGACTGGCCCGAGCCGATGACGGTGATGTGGTCGGCGGTGAGCAGCTCGGCGCGGTGGGTGAGGTAGTCGGCGGAGTGGATGACGGGGACGGTGGGGGCGTCGGTGAGGGGTTTGAGGGGTTCGGGGATGTGGGGTTCGGTGCCGATGCCGAGGGCGATGTGCCGGGTGTAGGTGCGGCCGAGGGCCTCGGCTTCTCCGTCGGCGTCGAGGCGGGTGTGGTCGACTTCGAAGAGGGCGCGTTCGTCGTTCCAGCGGATGGTGTCGGCCTGGTGGGAGAAGTGCAGGGCGGGGAGGTTCTCGCTGACCCAGCGGCAGTAGGCGTCGTATTCGCCGCGCTGGATGT
Organism: Streptomyces sp. NPDC006552; assembly: GCF_040611655.1. Classification (NCBI taxonomy): domain Bacteria; kingdom Bacillati; phylum Actinomycetota; class Actinomycetes; order Kitasatosporales; family Streptomycetaceae; genus Streptomyces; species Streptomyces sp. NPDC006552. The sequence goes on along the minus strand of NZ_JBEXOS010000013.1, from coordinate 113,014 downwards.
GGAAGTGCTCGGCGAAGTAGAAGGGGTAGAGGCGGCCGCGGGTTTTGAGGTAGTTGAGGAAGGTCCAGGGGCTGGTGGGGTCGGCGAGGGTGACGAGGTCGGCGAGGAAGGGGACTTGGAGGGTGGCGCCGTCGATGAGGAGGCCGGGGTGCCAGTGGAAGGCGGGGCGCTGGTCGTAGAAGGCGGTGTCGAGGGTGGTGAGGGGGTGGGCGAGGGCGGCGAGGGAGAGGTTGAAGGGGCCGATGCCGATGCCGACGAGGTCGCGGGGTGCGTCGGTGGGCCGGGTGGGGCGCGGGGCGCGGGCGGCTGGCACGGCGTTCATCGGGGGGTGTGTCCTTCCACCAGTTTCAGCAGGGCGGCGAGGTCGCCGGGGTCGGTGTGCGGGTTGAGCAGGGTGGCCTTGAGCCAGAGTCCGCCGTCGTCGGTGCGGGCGCGGCCGAGGACGGCGCGGCCTTCGGTGAGCAGGGCCCGGCGGATGGCGGCGAGGGTTTCGGGGGGTGCGCCGCGGGGCCGGAAGAGGACGGTGGAGAGGGTGGGGGTGTCGTAGAGCTCGAGGGCGGGGTGGTCGTCGACGAGCCGGGCGAGGTGGTGGGCGAGGGCGATGACCTGGTCGGTGAGGGCGCCGAGTCCGGTGCGGCCGAGGGCTTTGAGGGTGACGGCGATCTTGAGGATGTCGGGGCGGCGGGTGGTGCGCAGAGAGCGGCCGAGGAGGTCGGGGAGGCCGGCTTCGGTGTCGTCGTCGGCGTTGAGGTAGTCGGCCTGGTAGGTGAGGGCGGCCGTGTCGGTGGTGTCGCGGAGGGCGAGGAGTCCGGCGGCGACGGGTTGCCAGCCGAGTTTGTGCAGGTCGAGGGTGACGGTGTGGGCGCGGGCGAGGCCGTCGAGGAGGCGGCGGTGGCGGGCGCTGAAGAGGAGGCCGGCGCCGTAGGCGGCGTCGATGTGCAGGCGTGCTCCGTGGCGTTCGCAGACGTCGGCGATCTCGGGGAGGGGGTCGATGAGGCCGGCGTCGGTGGTGCCGGCGGTGGCGGCGACGAGTTTGGCGCCTGGCAGGTCGCTGAGGGCGGCGTCGAGGGCGGCGGGGTCGAGGGTGCCGGTGGGGGCGGGCACGGTGACGGGGTCGGGCAGGCCGTACAGCCAGGTGGCGCGGGCGAGGCTGTGGTGGGCGTTGGTGCCGACGAGGAGGTGGAGGGGGCCGGGTCCTGGGGTGGTCTCGCGGGCGAGGAGGACGGCGAGCTGGTTGGCTTCGGTGCCGCCGGTGGTGACGAGGGCGTCGGCGGGGGGCCGGGGGTCGCCGTAGATCTCGCGGGCGAGGGTGGTGGTGACGAGGTCTTCGAGGGCGGAGGCGGCGGGGGCCTGGTCCCAGGAGTCCATGGAGGGGTTGAGGGCGCTGGCGGCGAGGTCGGCGGCGGTGGCGACGGCGAGCGGGGGGCAGTGCAGGTGGGCGGCGCAGAGGGGGTCGGCGGGGTCGGCGGCGCCTTCGGTGAGGGCGGTGACGAGGGTGCGCAGGGCGGTGTCGGCGCCGGTTCCCTGGGCGGGCAGGAGGGTGCCGGCCTGGTCGCGGAGGCGGGCGGCGACGGTGGCGGGGCCGCCGGCGGGCAGGGGGCCGGCGCGGCGGGTGGCGCCGTCGTGGAGTGCGTCGAGGACGGTGGTGAGCAGGGGGCGCAGGGCGTCGGGTCCGCGGGTGCCTCCGGCGAGGGGCGGGGGGCTGCTCATGGGCGTCCTTCGGGTCTGCGACTGGTGGACGGGCGCGGGCCGGGGGCCGTTGCCGCATCAGTCTTGGATGTTCCGTCGGGGCGTCTTGGGCGAATGCGGCAGGAAGACCCGAAAGTGGTATTCCTGTGCGGGGCTGGGATGTCGGTGGTGTATAACGCGGCCCGTGCCCCGGTGGTCGGGGCACGGGCCGGTGGGGTTCGGGGTCAGCTCTGCTGGGTGGCGCGGACCTTGAGGGCGCGGGCGAGGTCGTCGAGTTCGTCGGCCAGTCTGCGGCGCAGGGCGGGGGTGGGGGTGCCTTCGGTGAGGCATTTCTCGCCGAGGCGCAGGGTGTCCTCGTCGATGGCGTGGGCGGGGAAAGCGTGGCGGCCCGCGGCGGCGGCGAGGGCGGGGCCGCGGCGTTCGGCGAGGGCGGGGGCGTCGGTGAAGTAGCGGGGGACGTAGCGGCGCAGCAGGTCGCTCTGTTCGGGCTGCCAGAAGCCCTGGGCGGTGGCGGTGAAGAGGTAGTTGGAGAGTTCGCGGTCGGGGTCGGTGGTGAACAGGGCGGACCAGGCCGCTTCTTTGGCCTGGGGGTCGGGGAAGGCGGCGCGGCAGCGGGCGGCGCCTTCTTGTCCGGTGGCGCTGGGGTCGTGGGCGAGTTCGGCTTCGATGACGGCGTCGTCGACGGCGCCGAGGACACTGAGGCGGCCGAGGATGCGCCAGCGCAGTTCGGGGTCGAGGTCGGGTCCGTCGGGGACGGCGCCGGAGTCGAGCCAGCCGCGGATGGTGTCGGCGTGCTGGGCGGTGTCGATGAGGTGGCGTACGGCGGTGAGGCGCAGGCCGGGGTCGGTGCCGTCGGCGGTGCGGCGCAGCAGGTCCGTGCCGAGGGTGGTGAGGAGGGTGAGGGCGGCGGGGCGTTCGGCGGGGGTGGTGAAGCGGTCGGCGACCTGGGTGCGGGCGAAGGTGAGGACGCCTTGGACGAGGGCGAGGTCGCTCTCGTCGGGGAGGTGGGCGCGGGCGGCCTCCAGGTAGGCGGCGGGCTGGAGGTGGCCGTCGCGGACCATGTCGCGCAGGGTGTTCCACAGGACGGCGCGGGTGAGGGGGTCGGGGACGCCGGAGATGCCGCGCAGGACCGCTTCTTCGGAGGCGGGGTCGAGGCGGACCTTGGCGTAGGTGAGGTCCTGGTCGTTGGGGACGATCAGGGCGGGGCGGGGTCCGGGGAGGGTCAGTGGGGTGCCGGGGACGTCGAGGTCGAGGCGGTCGCGCGGGGTGAGGGTGCGGCCGTCGGCGGGGTCGCGGTCGAGGAGGGTGACGGCGATGCGGTGGGGGCGGCTGCCGGCCTGGTCGAGGGTGAGGGTCCAGGTGTCCGGGCCGGTGCCCTCGGTGACGTGGGCGGTGAGGGTGTCGACGCCGGTGGTGCGCAGCCAGGTGTCGGCCCAGGTGTGGACGGGCCGGTCGGTGGCGGAGGCGAGGGAGTCGATGAAGTCGGCGAGGGTGGCGTTGGCGAACTTGTGCCGGGCGAAGTGGGTGTTGATGCCGGTGAGGAAGTCCTTCTCGCCGAGCCAGGTGACGAGCTGGCGCAGGGCTCCGGCGCCCTTGGCGTAGGAGATGCCGTCGAAGTTGAGGAGGGCGGAGGCGGTGTCGGCGACGGCTTCGGGGGCGACGGGATGGGTGGAGGGCCGCTGGTCGGCGTCGTATCCCCAGGATTTGCGGGTGACGGCGAACTCGACCCAGGTGTCGGTGTAGCGGGTGGCTTCGGTGAGGGTCTGGTAGCCCATGTATTCGGCGAACGACTCGTTGAGCCAGATGTCGTCCCACCATTGGAGGGTGACGAGGTCGCCGAACCACATGTGGGCCATTTCGTGGGAGATGACCATGGCGCGGGTCTGGCGTTCGGTGTCGGTGACGGCGGAGCGGTAGACGAATTCGTCGCGGAAGGTGACGAGTCCCGGGTTCTCCATGGCGCCGGCGTTGAACTCGGGGACGAACGCCTGGTCGTAGGAGTCGAAGGGGTAGGGCTCGGTGAATTTCTCGTGGTAGCGGTCGAAGCAGGCGCGGGTGAGGTCGAGAAGGTCGTCGGCGTCGGCGTCGAGGTGGGGGGCGAGGGAGCGGCGGCAGTGCAGGCCGAAGGGGAGGCCGCGGTGTTCGGTGCGCACGGAGTGCCAGGGGCCGGCGGCGACGGCGACGAGGTAGGTGGGCAGCGGCGGGGTGGTGGCGGCTCGCCACTGTCCGTCGCCGAGCTCCTCGGTGACGCTGTTGGCGAGGACGCTCCAGCCGTCGGGGGCGGTGACCGTGAGGTCGAAGCGGGCCTTGAGGTCGGGTTGGTCGAAGGCGGTGAAGACGCGCTGGACGTCGTCCATGAACAGCTGGGTGTAGACGTAGGTCTCGCCGTCGGTGGGGTCGGTGAAGCGGTGCATGCCTTCGCCGGTGTGCGAGTAGCGCATGGTGGCGTCGGTGTGCAGTTCGTGAGGGCCCGCGGTGAGGCCGGTGAGCGGCAGCCGGTTGCCGGTGAGGGCGGCGGGGTCGAGGGGCTGCCCGTCGAGGGTGACGGAGCGCAGCTCGGCGGGGTTCAGCTCGACGAAGGTGTCGCCCGCGGTGCGGGCGGTGAACCGGATCGTGGTGCGGGAGTCGAAGGTGTCGGCGCCGCGGGTGAGGTCGAGGTCGACGGTGTAGTGCTGGATGTCGAGGAGCCGGGCTCGGGTCTGCGCTTCGTCGCGCGTCAGTACGGGCATGGACCCCATGGTGCCGGATGGCTGCGGCGCTTCATGGGGCGCGGGGCGACCGGCTACGACGGTGCGTGAGCGGGTGACGTCGGCTCGACCGGCGACCACGCCGAGGCCGCGGGGCTTTGCCCCGGACCCCGCTCCTCGGTCTTCCCCCGGCTAACGCGGGGAGGTGTCCCCGGAGGGGCTTGAATCGGCGGCGATCTGTTCGTGGTGCCTGATCACCTCGCTGATGATGAAGTTCAGGAACTTCTCGGCGAAGGCGGGGTCGAGCTTGGCGTTCTCGGCGAGCTGGCGCAAGCGGTCGATCTGGCGGGCTTCGCGGGCGGGGTCGGCCGGGGGCAGTGCGTGCCGGGCCTTGAGGTGGCCGACCTGCTGGGTGCATTTGAAGCGCTCGGCGAGCATGTGGACGACGGCGGCGTCGATGTTGTCGATGCTGTCGCGCAGGCGGCCGAGTTCGGCGCGGATCGCCGGGTCGACTTCCGGCTGCGGGGCGGACGTGCTGGTGGTCATGGAAGGTCAGCCTACGTGGAGCATGGGCGGGTCGTCGGGGTCGGGGACGCGGTCGGACCAGCCGCCGGGGACGGTGCGGCCCTGCTGTTCGCGGAAGCGGACGGGGGCGGTGCCGACGCGGCGGGTGAAGAGGCGGGAGAAGTAGGCGGGGTCGTCGTATCCGACGCGGCGGGCGACGGCGGCGACGGGCAGTTCGGTGGCGGCGAGGAGTTCCTTGGCGCGGCCCAGGCGGATGCCGAGGAGGTAGTCCTTGGGGCTGCAGCCGGCGCCGCGGCGGACGGCGGTGCGCAGTTCGGCCGGGGTCATGCCGTGCCGGGCGGCGTGTTCGGCGACGGACAGCGGCTGGAAGGCGTCGCGGGCCAGGGCGTGCAGGACGGGGTCGCCGTCGGGGGCCATGTCGGCGCGGGCGCGGCGCAGGGCGACGAGGAGTTCGTGGACGGCGGCGCCGGTCTCGACCTCCAGGAGGGGGTTGCCGCGGCGGGCGGCGCGGGCGATGCGGCCGACGGCGGCGCGGGCGGGGGCGGCGTCGGAGAGGGGGACGAGGGGGCGGTCGGGTTCGATGTAGCCGAGTTCGGTGTAGGTGGTGGTGGCGGGGCCGGTGAAGTCGACGAAGCACTCGTCCCAGCCGGTGGCGGGGTCGGCGCCGTAGTGGTGGGGGCGGTTCGGGGTGAGCCAGAGCAGGGCGGGGGCGGTGACGGGGGTGCGGTGGCCGTCAGCCTGTTCGAGCCAGCCGCTGCCCGCGGTGATGACGACGGCGACGTGGTGGTCGAGGGTGCGGGGGCCGACGGGGGGCAGCAGTCCGTGCTGGAGACCGACGCCGAGGCAGACGAGGCCGAGGCGGTGGTGGACCGGGCTGGGTGTGAAGTACCGCATCCAGGTGTGGTACGTGGACATGTGTCCCCTCCCGTGGTGGTTCGTGCGGGTGTCCCCGTCCAACACCAGCCGATCTTTGTCCATGGACCCCGTCGCCCGCCAGAGGTGACAGTGGCGGCCGGCGGGTGGAGCGCCCGTCAGGCACGGAGGAGCACGTGATGGCCGAGTTCAGGGTGGGCGAGCGCGATTTCGAGGTGGACGGCCGGCCGGTGCGACTGCTGTCGGGGGCGCTGCACTACTTCCGGGTGCACGAGGGGCAGTGGGCGCACCGGTTGCGGATGTTGCGGGCGATGGGCCTGAACTGCGTGGAGACGTATGTCCCGTGGAACCTGCACGAGCCGCGGCCGGGTGAGGTGCGGGACGTGGCGGCGGTGGGGCGTTTCGTGGACGCGGCGCGGGAGGCGGGCCTGTGGGTGATCGTCCGGCCCGGCCCGTACATGTGTGCCGAGTGGGAGAACGGGGGGTTGCCGCACTGGGTGACGGGGCCTTTGGGGGCGCGGGTGCGGACCCGGGACGCGGAGTTCCTGGCGTGGGTGCGGCGCTGGTTCGAGGTGCTGCTGCCGCAGGTCGTGGAGCGGCAGTGCGACCGGGGCGGTCCGGTGATCATGGTGCAGGTGGAGAACGAGTACGGCAGTTACGGCTCGGACGCGCTCTACTTGCGGGCTGTTGCCGACCTCCTTGTCGAACTCGGTGTGACAGTGCCGCTGTTCACGTCGGACGGGCCCGAGGACCACATGCTGACGGGCGGCTCCGTCCCGGGCGTCCTCGCCACGGCGAACTTCGGCTCGCACGCGCGCGATGCCTTCGCGACGCTGCGCGCGCACCGGCCCGGGGGGCCGCTGATGTGCATGGAGTTCTGGTGCGGCTGGTTCGACCACTGGGGCGCCGAGCATGTCGTACGGGAGCCGGCGGACGCGGCGCGGGCGCTGCGGGAGATCCTGGAGTGCGGGGCGTCGGTCAACCTGTACATGGCGCACGGCGGTACGAGTTTCGGGGGCTGGGCCGGGGCGAACCGGGGCGGGCCCCTGCACGACGGCGCGCTGGAGCCGGATGTCACCTCCTACGACTATGACGCGCCGATCGACGAGTTCGGGCGGCCGACGGAGAAGTTCTGGCTGTTCCGGGAGGTCCTCGCGCCGTACGCGGACGGGCCGCTGCCCGAGGTGCCCGAGCCGCCGGCGGCGCTCGCGGCTCCGGTGACGGCCGCGCTGACGTCCTGCACCGCGCTGGACGACGTGCTGGCGGCGCTCGGCGGCCCGGAGTCGGAGCACGCGGTGCCGCCGACCTTCGAGGAGCTGGACGTGGACCGGGGTCTGGTGCGGTACGCGGTGACGGTGCCCGGGCCACGGCAGCCGTACCCGCTGCGGGCGAGCGGGCTGCGGGACCTCGCGGTCGTGTACGTCGACGGGGAGCGGGCCGGGGTCCTCACCGAGGAGGAGCCGGTGCTCGCCGAGCCGGTCGCGGGGCACGCGCGGGTGGAGCTGTGGGTGGAGTCGCTGGGCCGGGTCAACTACGGCCCGCGCACGGGCGAGACGAAGGGGATCACGGGCGGGCTGCTGCACGAGCGGCAGTATCTGCACGGGGTGCGGGCGCGGGGGTTGCGGCTCGACGCGGTGACGCCTTCGGCGGTGGCGGGGCTCGGGGCGGGGGGTGCCGTCGCGGGTGGGCGGGGGTTGTACCGGGGGGGCTTCGAGGTGTCCGGGGCGGGGGACGCTTCGCTGGAGCTGGTGGGGTGGGGGCGGGGGTTCGTGTGGGTGAACGGGTTCTGTCTCGGGCGGTACTGGGCTGCTGGGCCGCAGGGGTCGTTGTATGTGCCTGGACCGGTGATGCGGGAGGGGTCGAACGAGGTGTGGGTCCTGGAGCTCGACCGGGCCGGGGGGCTTGAGGTGCGGCTGTCTTGACCGGGCCGTACTCCGACTGCCGCGCCGTCGTGGCGGATCGCGCAGTTCCCCGCGCCCCTGAAAAACCCGTCTTCGACTGCAGGTGCGGTGGGGGCTGGTCGCGCAGTTCCCCGCGCCCCTAAAAGACCCGCTTTCGTCCGCGCGTGCGGTGGGGGCTGGTCGCGCAGTTCCTCGCGCCCCTGAGAGGCGCACTGCGTGCGCTCTCTCCCCTGGGGCTGCGGCGGAGCCGCATGCTCCAGGGGCGCGGGGAACGGCGCGAGAAGCCCCACCGGCCGGGCAGCCGAACAACCGCCCCATCAGGGGCGCGGGGAACTGCGCGACCAGCCCCCACCGGCCAGCCGGCCGAACAACCGCCCCGTCAGGGGCGCGGGGAACTGCGCGACCAGCCCCCGCCGGGCGCGCGGGTGTCGGACGTACCGGCACCCGCGGCCCGTCACGTCACGTCACATCGGCCCCGTCACCACAAACCCGTCGAGGGCGAACTCAGCCGTACCGTCGTCCCCCACCTTCCGCAGACCCACCCACGCCTCCCCCACCGCCGGCGCCACGAACTCGTACGTCAGCGTGGCGGGTTCGAGGGCGACGGGGAGCGGGACCCGGTCCAGCTCCGCGGGGGCGGGCGCGTCGACCCCGGTGATCCAGGCGTACTGGCCCGCCAGTTCACATTCGTACCGCAGCCGGACCCGGTACCGCCGGCCAGGCAGAAAGCGGACGGTGTGCGGGACGGTGCGGTAGACGAGGCCGGTGTTCTCGCCGCGGGACTTCAGGGACTGCGTACCGTCGATGACGTCGTCGATCGTCTTGCCGTTCCAGCCGCGCTGGGTGAAGGGGGCGTGGCGCTGGGCGATGTGGGTGCGCGGGTCGGTGGCGCCGCCCGCGTCGCCCTTCACGAAGGGGCCCCAGCCCTGCGGCACGTGCTCGAAGTCCTCGCGGACGAGGTCTCCGGAGGGCGGCGCGGGCCGGGCCGCCCGCACGACACGGACGTTGTCGAAGCGGACGCGCGCCTGACCGGCCGCGGCGCGCAGCGTGAGGGTGGTGGGGCCGCCGCTCTGGGGGACGGTGAAGTACGTGAACATGCGCTGGAAGCGGGTGCCGTGCTTGCGGTCGGCGGCCACTTGGTTGACCGCGGTCGAGGTGTCCGTCCAGTTGGTGGCGGTGACGCCGTCGGCCGTGCGCAGCTCCAGGGAGGCGCGGCGCCGCTCGCCCGCGGTGGCACCGACCTCGACCTGGACGGAGGCGGCGTAGCTGCCGGGGGCGAGCCGGGCCAGGCGCTGGGTGACGGTGGCGGCGGCGCCGGGGCCGATGACCAGTTCGTGGTCGCCGAGGTCGCTGCGGTGCACGGCGGCCGGGCCGGTGACGGTCCAGGCCGTCAGGGTGCCGGAGTGGAAGCCGGGGTCGCGCAGCGGGGTGCCCTGGCCCCAGGCGGGGTCGCGGTCGAGGTCGGTGCGGCGCCGGTAGAGGACGTAGGGCTGGTCGGCGGCGGCGTCGAGCGTGACGGAGCCGGCGGTGACGGGGACGTGGGCGACGAAGACGCGGCCCTGGTCGGTGAGCCGGTACAGGGCGACGCGGGACAGCCCCGCCCACGCGCGCGGCAGCCGCCAACTGCTCGTGCCGCCTTCGGGGTTGTAGTGGTAGAGCTTGGCCGGGTCGGTGGCGTTGCGGGGTTCCCAGGGCAGCAGGTAGGTGCCGTCGTCGTAGACGAGGCGGTCGTCGGTGGTGATGCGGCGGGTGCCGGTGGCGTCGCTGACGCGGGTCCGGGTGGCGCCGGCGAAGGTGATCTCGTGCTCGTCCCAGGTGGTGATGGGCTGTGCCTGGAGGTATTTGGCGGGCAGCGAGTGGGTCCAGATGAGCCGGTAGAAGGTGGTCCAGTCGGTCTTGCCGGTCCAGCCTTCGTAGTTGCCCATGCGGGCGACACCGAGGAGGGTGGGCCACTTGTCGGCGAAGACGTCCTTCTGGTGGTGGCGGACGAAGCGGATCAGGCGGGAGTTGATGCCGCGCGAGGTGTCGGGGCCGTAGTCGGTCTCGGTGGCCCAGTGCGACCACAGGGAGGACCGTTCGAAGCCGTGGGCCCATTCGGAGGTGACGTTCCAGCCCTGGTCCCGGAAGGTGCGCTGGAGGCGGTCGGAGGTCCAGCCGGACTCGCGGAACACGTCGATGTAGAGGGTGTTGAGGGCGGGGTCGGCGTCGCGGCGCAGTGCGGCGAAGCGGCGCACGATGTCGCCGGAGACGAGGTCGCGGCGCTGGTCGATGCGGTAGCTCTGGTCGAGCCAGTCCCACTGCTTGTCCGTCTTGTCGACGAGGGTCTCGGAGAAGGCGTGGGCGACGGGGTAGGACTCGGTGGCGTTGACGTGGACGGCGAAGTCGCTGTTCCAGCGGGCGCCTTCGCGCACCAGGGTGTTGAGGTCGTCGAGGCCGCCGGCGCGCTCGTTGTAGTTCCCGGCGTAGTCGGGGTGGGCGGAGTCGTGGCCCTCGGACTGGTAGCCCTTGAGCAGGGTGTACTGGCGCAGCCCGTCGGTGGCGAGGTGGATGCGTTTGACCTCGTCGAGGGTGGCCAGGAACGGGTTGGTGGCCTGCGAGGCGAAGTTGAAGGGGATGTGCGGGACGACCCGCAGGTGCTGTTCGTCGGCGCCGCGCGGGGTGACGGCGATGGACCGGAAGGCGATCGCGGCGTCCTGCCAGTCGACTGTGCCGTCGCCGCCCCGGTCCCGGGTGACGATGACGGTGGCGTACGGGAGGGGCTCGGTGGCGTCGACGGGGGCGGTGGCGGCGCGGTGCGTCCACTGGCCGGGGGCGAGCCGGACGGCGGTGTGGCCCTCGCCGCGGACGGTCTCGTACCAGAGGCGGCCGTTCTCCCAGCTGCTGGCGGCGTCGGGGCGGTCGTAGACGGTGTTGGTCTCGACGGCGCCGCCGAGCGTGTCGTGGGCGAGGACGGCGTAGGCGCAGCCGGTGGGCGCGGCGGCGGGGCTGTCGGCCTTCGGGGTGAGGAGGGTGTCACCGCTCTTGGCCTTGTCGAGCTGCACCTTCGCGGCGAGCAGCGCGGCGCCGGGCTGGTCGCTGCGGACGGAGAGCAGGGCGAGGCCGGGGATCTGGAGGGTGCCGACGCGCAGGTCGGCGGTGTCGCGGATGCGGGTGACGCGCCAGTCGACGCGGTCGCCCGCGACGGTGATGCGGACGTCGATGGTGGTGGCGCCGGGCAGGGCGAGCCGGTAGTCGGCGTGGCCGGGGCGCATCGTGGCGGTCACCTTCGGGGTGTGCGTGACGCCGTCGACGAGCACGGTGGTGACGGGGTCCGGCTGGGCGTGCAGGACGGCGCCGGTGGCGCGGTCGGTGTAGGAGACGACGGACGGGAAGCCGGTGGCGACGCGGACGTCGAGCTCCGCGGAGCGCAGTACGGCGCTGTCCGGGCCGCTCGCGGCGGTGGCGGGGGCGGCGAGGCCGAGCGTGAGGCTCGTGCCGGCGGCGGCGCCGGCGGCGACGACGGCCCTGCGGCTGGGGCCGGCGGGCTCGGCCGGCCGGCCTGTGGTCGGCATCGGCTGGCCTGAGGTCGGCATCGGCTGGCCTGTGGGAGGCACGGGCGCTCCTTCGCATGGCGGTTCGGGGTGTCGATCACGATGCGCCGCACCGGGCGGGAGAGCCCATGGACAAAGCGGGGACAGGTGTTGGACTAACGGACGCCGCACGCGCCCGGCGCCGGGGGGAGGCACCGGCCGTACCCTGGAAACGCCGGGCCCGGGGGCGGCCCCCGGGGACAGGCGATCCGGCGGGCTCCAGGGGGTGCGCTCGTGGTGAACGGCGGGCCGGTGGTGCACGGCTATCCGCATCTGGAGACGGTGCGGGAGGCGGTCACCGCGCTCTACAAGCGCCTCTCGTACGACACGGTGCACACGTTCGCGACGAGCGTCGCCCCGGCCGACGTGGCCTTCGGCGACCAGGACGACCTGCATCTGGGCGCGCAGCGGGTGGCCCGCGAGCTGATGCGCCACTACCACCTGCCGGACGCCCGCATGATCATCGGCTTCCGGGAGATGGAGCACGCGGCGAGTGTGGAACTGGCCGCGGGGCCGGAGTACTTCATCGAGCTGAACGACCGGTTCCGTACGCACCGCCGGGACATCGGGGCGGCGCTGGCGCACGAGATCATGCACGTCTATCTGCACCGGCTGGGTCTGGCGTACCCGGGGACGCGGGACAACGAGATCCTCACCGACACCGCGGCCACCTACCTCGGCGCGGGCTGGCTGCTCCTGGACGCGTACCGGGAGGACGGGGCGTCGTCGCAGAAGCTGGGGTATCTGACGCCGGAGGAGTTCGGGTACGTCCTGGCGAAGCGGTCGCTGGCGTTCGGGGAGGCGCCGGAGACGTGGTTCACCAGCGCGCAGGCGTACACGGCGTACACGAAGGGGCTGGCGCAGGCGCGCCGGGACGAGCAGCAGCCGCCGCTCACCGCGGCGGGGTGGGCGGGCCGGCGCCGGTACGCCAAGGACCGCCGCTACGCGCAGGACCACGGCCCGCGCGGTCCGGCGCCCGCGGGCCCGTACGCGTTCTCCGGGGACGGCTCGCAGGGGCGGTCCGGGCTGCGGGTCTCGTTCCCCTGCCCTACGTGTCACCAGTGGATCCGGGTGCCGGTGCGCGGGCGGGTACGGGCGCGGTGCGGGTTGTGCCGCACGGTTTTGGAGTGTGACACCTAGGGCCTGGTCAGGAGCGGTGCCGGGCTCCGGGTCACCGGCCGGCGCCGTAGACGGGCCGGGGCGGCTCGGCCCGTGCCAGCAGTTCGCGGACCGCCGTGCCCGCTCCGGCCGGGGTCCACCGGGCGGCCTTGTCGGCGGTGGGGCCGGGCCGCCAGCCGTCCATCACCGTGATCCGGCCGCCTTCCACCTCGAAGACCCGGCCGGTGACGCCGGCGCTCGGCGTGCCGGAGCCGAGCCAGACGACCAGCGGCGCCACGTTCTGCGGTGCCATCGCGTCGAAGCCGCTCCGCGGCGCGGTCATCGTCGCGGCGAACGTGGCCTCGGTCATCCGGGTCCGGGCGGCCGGCGCGATCGCGTTGACCTGCACTCCGTACCGGGCCAGCTCGGCGGCGGCGACCAGGGTCAGGCCGAGGATCCCGGCCTTCGCCGCGCTGTAGTTGCCCTGTCCGACGGAGCCCGCGAGGCCGGCCCCGGAGGAGGTGTTGACGACGCGGGCGGTCACCGTGCGGCCGGCCTTCGCCTCGGCCCGCCAGTACGCGGCGGCCTGCCGCAACGGCAGGAAGTGGCCCGTGAGATGGACCCGCAGCACCGCGTCCCAGTCGTCCTCGGCGAGGTTGACCAGCATGCGGTCGCGCAGGAACCCCGCGTTGTTCACCAGGGTGTCGAGCCGGCCGAACGCGGCGAGGGCCGTGTCCACGAGCGACGCGGCCCCGTCGGGGGCGGCGATGTCCCCGCCGTGGGCGACGGCGGTGCCGCCCGCCTCCTCGATCTCCCGCACGACACGGGCGGCGGGGCTGTCCGGTGCGGGGGCGCCGTCGGGGCCCACCCCGAGATCGTTCACGACGACCCGGGCGCCTTCGGCGGCGTAGGCGAGGGCGTGCGCGCGGCCCAGCCCCCGCCCGGCCCCGGTGACCGCCACCACCCGTCCCGCACAGAGCCCGCCGCCCGTCCGCTCCATCTCACGCCTCCTTGTTGGCCGTTGCCGCGTCCAGGAACGCGGGGCGCTCGCCGCCGCCGTGCACGAGCAGGCTGGCCCCGGTGATGTACGACGCCGCGTCCGATGCCAGGAACACGGCGGCCTCGCCGACCTCCCGGGGCTCGGCGAGCCGGCCCAGCGGCACGGTCGCGCCGACGGCCGCGAGGCCCGCGTCATCCCCGTAGTGCAGGGCGGCCCGTTCGGTGCGCACCATGCCGAGGACGAGGGTGTTGACCCGGATGTCCGGCGCCCACTCCACGGCCATGGACCGCGCCAGGCTCTCCAGGCCCGCCTTGGCCGCCCCGTAGGCCGCCGTGCCGGGCGACGGGCGGGCCCCGCTGACGCTGCCGATCATCACGATCGAGCCGCGGGCGGCGGCGAGGTGGGCGCGGGCGGCGAGCGAGGCGGTCAGCGGCGCGGTGAGGTTCAGCTCGATGACCCGCGCGTGCCGCTCGGCGTCGGTGTCACCGAGCAGCCGGTACGGGGTGCCGCCGGCGTTGTTCACCAGGGCGTCCACCCGGTCGAGCCCGGCGAACAACTCCCGCACGGCTGCCGCGTCCCGCAGGTCGACGGGGATGAACTCGCAGCCGGGCAGGGGCACTTCGGGCGGGCGCCGGGCGCAGACCAGGACGCGCGCCCCGGCCCGCGCGAAGGCCGCCGCGATCCCGGCGCCCACTCCCCTGGTCCCGCCCGTGACGACGACGACCACCCGGCCCCCTCTCACCGCACCAAACAAACGTTAGGTCGAAGGTAACCGACGACACCCCGCATGACCACCACCCGGCCGCACGCCCCCCAGGGGCGCGGGGAACTGCGCGCCCGGCCCCCACCGGCGGCCCCGCGACAACGAGACCCCACCCCCGCGGCGAACAAAAAAGCGGGCCCCGCGCCGATGACTACCGACGCGGGGCCCGCTGTTCGACCACGCCCCCGGAGGGGGCTCGCTCAGGCCGCGGCCTGACGGGGCCCACGCGGGCCCCCGTGGCCACGCCGGTTACCACCCGCGGCACCGTTCGCCGTACCGGCACCCGAGCGCCGCCGCCCGCCACCCGCACCCTGAGCGGCACGCTGGCCACCCTGGGCCGAGCGCTGGCCGCCCTGCGCGGAGCGCTGACCGCCCTGGCCCGAGCGCTGGCCCTCGCCACCCGCGGCGCGGCCGGAGCCGCCGTTGCCGGAGCCGGAGCCGCTGCCGCTGCCGCGCGAACGGCGCGAGCGGCGCGGCTTGGCGGCGGTGTCCGGCGCGGCCTGCTCGGGGACGGCGATGGTGACGGCGACACCGGAGGGCTCGCGCGCCCCGGTGATCGTCACCAGCTCCTCGTCGGTGGAGCGGACCTGCGTGGTGCGGGGCTGCACCTTGGCGTCGCGCATCAGCCGCTGCACGTCGCGCTTCTGCTCGGGGAGCACGAGCGTGACGACGCTGCCGGACTCGCCGGCCCGGGCGGTGCGGCCGCCGCGGTGCAGGTAGTCCTTGTGCTCGGTGGGCGGGTCGACGTTGACGACCAGGCCGAGGTCGTCGACGTGGATACCGCGGGCCGCGACGTTCGTGGCGACCAGCGCGGTGACCCGGCCGTCCTTGAACTGCTCAAGGGTGCGGTTACGCTGCGGCTGGCTGCGGCCGCCGTGCAGGGGCGCGGCGTACACCCCGCTGGCCAGCAGCCGCTTGGCGAGCCGGTCGGCGGCGCGCTTGGTGTCGACGAAGAGGATGACGCGGCCTTCACGGGCGGCGATGCGCGCGGTGACGGCCTTCTTCTCGGTCTCGTCGAGCACGTGCAGGACGTGGTGCTCCATCGTCGTGACGGCGCCCGCCGACGGGTCGACGGAGTGCACGACGGGGTCGGTGAGGAACTGCTTGACGAGCCGGTCCACGTTCCGGTCGAGCGTCGCCGAGAAGAGCATGGTCTGACCGCCGGGCGCGACCTGCTTGAGCAGGGCGGTGACCTGCGGCATGAAGCCCATGTCGGCCATCTGGTCGGCCTCGTCGAGGACGGTGATCCGCACCTCGCCGAGGGCGCAGTCGCCGCGCTCGATGAGGTCCTTGAGGCGGCCGGGGGTGGCGACGACGACCTCGGCGCCGCGGCGCAGCTGGCCGGCCTGGCGGGAGATCGACATGCCGCCGACGACGGTGGCCATCCGCAGGTGGAGCGAGGTGGCGTACGGGGTGAGGGCGTCGGTGACCTGCTGGGCGAGCTCGCGCGTGGGGACGAGGACGAGTGCCAGCGGGGTCTTCGGCTCGGCCTTGGACCCGGCGGTGCGGGCGAGCAGCGACAGACCGAACGCGAGGGTCTTGCCTGAGCCGGTGCGGCCGCGGCCGAGCAGGTCACGGCCGGCGAGCGAGTTGGGCAGCGTCGCGCCCTGGATCGGGAACGGCGCGGTGACGCCCTGTGCGGCCAGGGTCTTCAAGAGGGCCGCGGGCATGTCGAGTTCGTCGAAGGCGTCGACCGGGGGCAGCGCGGGAGTGGTGTTCTCCGGCATGGTGAACTCGCGCGGCGGCGTGGGCTGTTGCCGGCGCTGCTGCTCGGGGGCGCGCCGCGCTCCTGCTGCTGCGGGGCGGGGACTGCGACGGCGGGACGGGCGGGCTGAGCTGGCCATGCGGCATGCCTTCCGGGGACTCCGGGGGGTGGGGACAGCATGAGCCGGGGCCCGCACCGTGAAGGTGCGGACCCCGGCCCGGTGATGCTGGATCAGGCGGGAAGGATGTTCTCCGCCTGGGGGCCCTTCTGGCCCTGCGTGACGTCGAAGGTCACCTTCTGGCCTTCCTGGAGCTCACGGAAGCCCGAGGTGGCGATGTTCGAGTAGTGGGCGAAGACGTCAGCGCCGCCGCCGTCCTGCTCGATGAAGCCGAAGCCCTTTTCCGAGTTGAACCACTTAACGGTACCGGTGGCCATGTCATTCTCCTTGAAACAGGTAGCAGCCCCCCATTCCGAGAACGCCCCGGCAAAACAATAATGCGCCTGAGGATCATTCCCGTCAGGCGCACATAAAGTCTATGGGTACCAAAACTGCAACACGCTGATCTTAGCACGACTCGTCAGCGGGCCGCGAGTCCGTCCAGCACCATGGCCAGGTACTGGCGTGCGATCTCCTCGGGGCGGTGCTGTCCGCCGGGCCGGTACCAGGAGGCGGCGACCCAGACGGTGTCCCGGACGAAGCGGTAGGCGAGCCGCAGATCGAGGTCGGCGCGGAACGCCTGGCCGGCGACGCCGCGTTCCAGGGTGGTGAGCCAGGTCTCCTCGAAGCGGCGCTGGGAGTCGGCGAGGAACGCGAACCGCTGCTGTCCGGCGAGCTGCCGTGCCTCCCGCTGGTAGATCGCGACGGCCGAGCGGTGCCGGTCGATCTCCCGGAACGATTCCGTGACGAGGGCCTCCAGGGTCTGCCGGGGGCCGAGTCCGGCGGCGAGCACGGTGTCGTACCCCGTCCACAGCTCGTCGAGGAAGGTCCGCAGGATCTCCTCCAGCATCGATTCCTTGGAGTCGAAGTGGTAGTAGAGGCTGCCGGCGAGCATGCCCGCCGCGTCGGCGATCGTGCGGACGGTGGTGGCGTCGTACCCCTGGGCGGCGAACACCTCGGCCGCGGTCGCCAGGATCTCGCGGCGCCGGCCGTCCGGGGCGGCCTGGGGCTTCTTCTTGGTAGGCACGCCCCCATTGTGGTCCGCTCGCCGGCTCACCGGGCCACCGCCTGTCCGGCGGCGGGCCGTACTCCGGTGATGACGGCGACGGGCCCGGGGGCGTGCAGCCGCCCGGTGCCGTCCACGAGGGCGGCGTCGTGGCGGCCGAGGGTCAGGCCGGGGAGCGCCGCGCCGTCCTCGGTGAGGGCGATCACGAGCGTGGCGCCCGGGGCGAGGGGCAGCCGGCCGCGGACGACGGCGACGGTCGGAGGGACGGCGAGGGCGGCGCGGCGCCACATCACGTTGAGGTTGACGACGGGTCCGCCGAGCAGCCGGCAGCCGGTGGGCACGTCGCCGGGGAGGTCGCGGGGCACGTAGCGGGAGTCGACGAGGGTGGCGGTCGCGCCGACGGTCAGCTCCATGCCGTCGCCCTCGACCATGGTGAGGGTGCGGTCGACGCCGGGGAACGCGGAGAACGGCCCGTCCGCGGCCACGTCGGCGATGCTGACCCGCCATACGAAGCCGGCCATGTCCGCGTCCGGCGGCGCGGCGGCGATCTCCCGGGTGACGCCGCCCCCGTTCTTCCAGGCGACGGCGGCGCGGCCGGCGGCGGGCAGGGCACGGACGACGGGGTCGGTCATGATCGTCGAGCGTACCCGGCGCGGCGGGGCGGGCGGGGTTGGCTATGTTGTTCGCCGCTTACGTCGACGACTTTCAGGAGCCCGGCCGTGGAGCCCTCGCCTCAGTCCGCCGCGGTGCCGGCGTGCTACCGCCATGCCGGCACCGGGACGCAGATCAGCTGCGTCCGCTGTGAGCGGCCCATATGCCCGGCCTGTATGCGTGAGGCCGCCGTGGGGTTCCAGTGCCCGGAGTGCGTGCGGGAGGGGGCCCGTTCGGTGCGGCGGGCCCGCACGGTGGCCGGTGGCCGTGTGTCGGCCGTGCCTGTGGTGACGTACGCGCTGATGGCCGTGAACGTGCTCGCCTACCTGGGTGAGGTGCTGTGGCCGGCCGTGGTGGAGCGGCTGCAGATGCTGGGCCTCGGGCTTGTCGGGCCGGACGGCGTGGGCTACGTCTATCAGGACCGCTACCCGGCGGACTTCCACGCCGAGGGGGTGGCGGACGGTGAGTGGTACCGGCTGCTGACCGGCGCCTTCCTCCATCTGCCGCCCACCGAGGGCGTGTTCGGCATCCTGCACATCGTGCTGAACATGGCCTCGCTGTGGAACCTGGGCCGGATCGTCGAGGCCCAGCTGGGCCACGTCCGCTACCTCGCCGTCTATCTCCTTGCCGCGCTGGGCGGTTCGGTCCTGGTCCTGCTGCTCGCGCCGCGGACCCCGACGATGGGGGCGTCCGGCGCGATCTTCGGCCTGGGCGCGGCGTACTACGTGATCGCGCGGCGGCTCGGTGCGGACATGCGCGGGGTCAACCGGTTCATGGCGTACTTCCTGCTGTGGATGCTGGTCTCCGCCGGGTTCACGTCGTGGCAGGGGCACCTGGGCGGGCTGCTGGCGGGCGGTCTGGTGACGGCGGGCCTGGTGTACGCGCCGCGGGGGCGCCGGGGCGTGGTGCAGGGGGCGGTGTGCGGGGCGGCTCTGGTGCTGCTGGGGGTTGCCGCGGCGGTGGGCGCGGCGGCGCTGTAGGGCGCTCCGCACGCGTGTCCGGGCGCCCGCATACGCTGTCCCGCATGAAACGCGCGGGCCGCCTCCTCCTTCCGTTCCTCACCGTGGCCTGGCTGGCGACGGCGGCGGTCGCCTGCCGGTCCTCCGAGCCGGCGCCCGCGGCGGGCGCCGGCGGGGCCGGGCTCGCCGCACCGGACAAGAAGGAGCTGGCGCAGGAGCTGGTGTCCAGCGCGGAGAACTCCACGCTGGACTGGCGCGGCCAGTACGGCTACGTCGAGGACATCGGCGACGGGCAGGGCTACACGGCGGGCATCATCGGGTTCTGCACCGGCACCCACGACCTGCTGACGCTGGTGGAGCACTACACGAAGGCCCACCCGGACAACGGCCTCGCCCGCTACCTGCCCGCGCTGCGCGAGGTCGACGGCACGGATTCGCACGCGGGCCTCGACCCGGGTTTCCCGGCGGCCTGGAAGGCGGAGGCGAAGGTGGCGGCGTTCCGCGCGGCGCAGGACGAGGAGCGCGACCGGACCTACTTCGATCCGGCGGTCCGCCGCGCCGAGCGCGACGGCCTGGGCACGCTCGGCCAGTTCATCTACTACGACGCGATGGTCATGCACGGCCCCGGCACCGGCCCGGACGGCTTCTACGGCCTGCGCACCCGGGCCATGAAGGAGGCCGACACCCCCGCCGAGGGCGGCGACGAGACGGCGTACCTGGACATCTTCCTGGACGGGCGGCGCGCCCTGATGAAGTCACAGCGCGCCCACCGGGACACGAGCCGCCTCGACACCGCCCAGCGCCGGTTCCTGTACGACGGGAACCTGTCGCTGCGGACGCCGCTGACGTGGCGGGTGTACGGGGAGACGTACCGCGTGGGCTGAGCCGGTGCGGGGCGTACGCCGTGGGCGCGGGCCCGGACGCACCGCGACGCCCACCCGGTCGTCCGGTCGGGGACAGTGGGGCAGGCGTCGCGCTCAGTTCCGTACGCCGTTGTACGGGACGTTCTGGGGGTCAGACCGCGAGGGCGCGGTCCGTCGGGCGGATCGGGGCGGGCAGTTCGGAGACGCCGGTCAGGAAGCGGTCCACGCCGCGGGCGGCCGAGCGGCCCTCCGCGATGGCCCAGACGATCAGGGACTGGCCGCGGCCCGCGTCGCCGGCGACGAAGACGCCGGGGACGTTGGTCTGGAAGTCGGCGTCGCGCGCGATGTTGCCGCGGGCGTCGAGGTCCAGGCCGAACTGGGCGACGAGGCCGTTCTCCTGGTCGGTGCCGGTGAAGCCCATGGCCAGGGTGACCAGCTGCGCCGGGATCTTGCGCTCGGTGCCGGGCTTCGGGGTGAGCTTGCCGTCGATGAACTCGACCTCGGTGAGGTGCAGCGCCTGGACGTTGCCGTCCTCGTCGCCCTCGAAGTGGGTGGTGGAGACGGAGTAGACCCGCTCGCCGCCCTCCTCGTGCGCGGAGGTGACCTTGTAGAGCATGGGGAAGGTCGGCCAGGGCTGGTTGGGGCTGCGCTCCTCGCCGGGGCGCGGCATGATCTCCAGCTGCGTGACGGAGGCGGCGCCCTGGCGGTGGGCGGTGCCCACGCAGTCGGCGCCGGTGTCGCCGCCGCCGATGACGACGACGTGCTTGCCCGCGGCGGTGATGGGGGGCTGCACGAAGTCGCCCTCCTGCACCTTGTTGGAGAGCGGCAGGTACTCCATGGCGAAGTGGATGCCGTTCAGCTCGCGGCCCGGGACCGGCAGGTCGCGGGAGACCGTGGCGCCGGCGGCGACGACGACGGCGTCGTAGCGCTTGCGGAGCTTGGCGGCGTCGAGGTCGCGGCCGATCTCCACGCCGGTGCGGAACTTGGTGCCCTCCGCGCGCATCTGCTCGATGCGGCGGTTGATGTGGCGCTTCTCCATCTTGAACTCGGGGATGCCGTAGCGCAGCAGGCCGCCGATGCGGTCGGCGCGCTCGTAGACGGCGACCGTGTGTCCTGCCCGGGTCAGCTGCTGGGCGGCGGCGAGACCCGCCGGGCCCGAGCCGATGACGGCGACGGTCTTGCCGGAGAGCCGCTCCGGGGCCTGGGGCGCGACGTCGCCGCGGTCCCACGCCTGGTCGATGATGGAGACCTCGACGTTCTTGATGGTGACGGGCGGCTGGTTGATGCCGAGCACGCACGCCGACTCGCACGGGGCGGGGCACAGGCGACCGGTGAACTCCGGGAAGTTGTTCGTGGCGTGTAGCCGCTCCTGCGCCGCCGACCAGTCCTCGCGGTAGGCGAAGTCGTTCCACTCGGGGATCAGGTTCCCCAGCGGGCAGCCGTTGTGGCAGAACGGGATGCCGCAGTCCATGCAGCGCGAGGCCTGCTTGCTGATGATGGGGAGCAGCGAGCCCGGGACGTAGACCTCGTTCCAGTCGCGCAGGCGCACGTCGACGGGGCGCGTCTCGGCGACTTCGCGCCCGTGGTTGAGAAAGCCCTTGGGATCAGCCATTGGTCGCCGCCTCCATCATCTTCTCGGTGATCGCGGTCTCGGAGAGACCCGCTCGCTCGGCGGCGTCCTTGGCGGCGAGCACTGCCTTGTACGTGCTGGGGATGATCTTGCTGAAGCGCTCCACGGACACCGTCCAGTCGGCGAGCAGCTTCTCGGCGACCGTCGAGCCGGTCTCCTCCGCGTGGCGGCGCACGACGTCGTGCAGCCACTCCTTGTCGGCGTCGTCCAGGACGTCGACCGCGGCGACGCTCGTGGCGTTCACCTGGTCCCGGTCCAGGTCGATGACGTACGCGACGCCGCCCGACATGCCGGCCGCGAAGTTGCGGCCCGTCTCGCCGAGGATGACCGCGTGGCCGCCGGTCATGTACTCGCAGCCGTGGTCGCCCACGCCCTCAGCGACGACCGTGGCACCGGAGTTGCGGACGCAGAAGCGTTCGCCGGTGCGGCCGCGCAGGAACAGCTCGCCGCCGGTCGCGCCGTAGGCGATCGTGTTGCCGGCGATGGTGGAGAACTCGGCGAGGTGGTCGGCGCCGCGGTCCGGGCGGACGATGATGCGGCCGCCGGACAGGCCCTTGCCGACGTAGTCGTTGGCGTCGCCCTCCAGGCGCAGGGTCACGCCGCGCGGCACGAACGCGCCGAACGACTGGCCCGCGGAGCCGGTGAAGGTGATGTCGATGGTGTCGTCGGGCAGCCCCGCCCCGCCGAACTTCTTCGTCACCTCGTGGCCGAGCATCGTGCCGACCGTGCGGTTGATGTTGCGGATGGCGACCTGGGCGCGGACCGGCTGGGCCTCGGTCTGGTCGTTCGCGGCGAGGGCGTCGGCGGCGAGCTTGATCAGCTCGTTGTCGAGCGCCTTCTCCAGGCCGTGGTCCTGCGTGGCGATCTGGTGGCGGACGGCTCCGGCGGGCAGCTCGGGCACGTAGAAGAGCGGTGCCAGGTCCAGGCCCTGCGCCTTCCAGTGGGTCACGGCCCGCTCGGTGTCGAGGAGTTCGGCGTGGCCGACCGCCTCTTCGAGGGTGCGGAAGCCCATCTCGGCGAGGAGCTCGCGGACCTCTTCGGCGATGAACTCGAAGAAGTTGACGATGTACTCGGCCTTGCCGGAGAACCGCTCGCGCAGCGTCGGGTTCTGCGTGGCGATGCCGACCGGGCAGGTGTCCAGGTGGCAGACGCGCATCATGACGCAGCCGGAGACGACGAGCGGCGCGGTCGCGAAACCGAACTCCTCGGCGCCGAGCAGCGCGGCGATGAGCACGTCGCGGCCGGTCTTGAGCTGGCCGTCGGTCTGCACGACGATGCGGTCGCGCAGGCCGTTGAGGAGCAGCGTCTGCTGGGTCTCGGCGAGCCCCAGCTCCCAGGGGCCGCCCGCGTGCTTGAGCGAGGTGAGCGGCGAGGCGCCGGTGCCGCCGTCGTGGCCGGAGATGAGGACGACGTCCGCGTGGGCCTTGGAGACACCCGCGGCGACCGTGCCGACGCCGACCTCGGAGACCAGCTTCACGTGGATCCGCGCCTGCGGATTCGCGTTCTTCAGGTCGTGGATCAGCTGGGCCAGGTCCTCGATGGAGTAGATGTCGTGGTGCGGCGGCGGCGAGATGAGGCCGACGCCGGGCGTCGAGTGCCGCGTCTTGGCGACCCACGGGTAGACCTTGTGGCCGGGCAGCTGGCCGCCCTCGCCGGGCTTGGCGCCCTGCGCCATCTTGATCTGGATGTCGTCGGCGTTGACGAGGTACTCGCTGGTCACGCCGAAGCGGCCGGAGGCGACCTGCTTGATGGAGGAGCGGCGCGCCGGGTCGTAGAGGCGCTCGGGGTCCTCGCCGCCCTCACCGGTGTTGGACTTGCCGCCCAGCTGGTTCATGGCGATGGCGAGGGTCTCGTGGGCCTCGCGCGAGATGGAGCCGTAGGACATGGCGCCGGTCGAGAACCGCTTGACGATCTCCGAGACCGGCTCGACCTCGTCGATCGGGATCGGCTGCCGCTCGCCGGTCTTGAAGCCGAACAGGCCGCGCAGCGTCATCAGGCGCTCGGACTGCTCGTTCACCCGGCCCGTGTACTTCTTGAAGATGTCGTAGCGGCGCGAGCGCGTGGCGTGCTGGAGCCGGAAGACGGTGTCCGGGTCGAACAGGTGCGGTTCGCCCTCGCGGCGCCACTGGTACTCGCCGCCGATGTCGAGCGCGCGGTGGGCCGGCGCGATGCCGGTGACCGGGTAGGCCTTGGCGTGGCGGGCCGCGACCTCTTCGGCGATGACGTCGAGGCCGGCGCCGCCGATCTTGGTGGTGGTGCCGTTGAAGTACTTCTCGACGAAGGCCTCGTCGAGGCCGACGGCCTCGAAGACCTGCGCGCCGCGGTAGGAGGCGACGGTCGAGATGCCCATCTTGGACATGACCTTCAGGACGCCCTTGCCGAGCGCGTAGATGAGGTTGCGGATGGCTTCCTCGGGCTCGCCGTTCTCGTCACCGGCCAGGAACGTGCCGGCGCGGACCAGGTCCTCGACCGACTCCATCGCCAGGTACGGGTTGACGGCGGCGGCGCCGAAGCCGATCAGCAGCGCGACGTGGTGGACCTCGCGGACGTCACCGGCCTCGACCAGCAGCCCCACCTGGGTGCGCTGCTTGGTGCGGATGAGGTGGTGGTGGACGGCGGCGGTGAGCAGGAGCGAGGGGATCGGCGCGTGCTCGGCGTCGGAGTGCCGGTCGGAGAGGACGATGAGGCGGGCGCCGGCCTCGATGGCGGCGTCGGCCTCGGCGCAGATCTCGTCGATGCGGGCGGCGAGGGCCTCGCCGCCGCCGGAGACCCGGTAGAGGCCGGAGAGGGTCGCGGCCTTCATGCCGGGCATGTCGCCGTCGGCGTTGATGTGGATGAGCTTGGCCAGCTCGTCGTTGTCGATCACCGGGAAGGGCAGGGTGACCGAGCGGCAGGAGGCGGCCGTGGGCTCCAGCAGGTTGCCCGCGGGACCGAGCGAGGAGCGCAGCGAGGTGACGAGCTCCTCGCGGATCGCGTCCAGCGGCGGGTTGGTGACCTGCGCGAAGAGCTGCGTGAAGTAGTCGAAGAGCAGCCGCGGGCGCGCCGAGAGGGCGGCGATCGGGGTGTCGGTGCCCATCGAGCCGATCGGTTCGGCGGCGGTCCTGGCCATCGGCGCGACGAGAATGCGCAGCTCTTCCTCGGTGTAGCCGAAGGTCTGCTGGCGGCGCGTGACGGAGGCGTGCGTGTGGACGATGTGCTCGCGCTCGGGCAGGTCGGAGAGCTCGATCTCGCCGGCTTCGAGCCACTCCGCGTACGGGTTCTCGGCGGCGAGGCCGGCCTTGATCTCGTCGTCCTCGATGATGCGGTGCTCGGCGGTGTCGACGAGGAACATCCGGCCGGGCTGGAGGCGGCCCTTCTTGACGACCTTCGCCGGGTCGATGTCGAGGACGCCGACCTCGGAGCCGAGGACGACGAGGCCCTCGTCGGTGACCCAGTAGCGGCCGGGGCGCAGGCCGTTGCGGTCGAGAACGGCGCCGACCTGGGTGCCGTCGGTGAAGGTGACGCAGGCCGGGCCGTCCCAGGGCTCCATCATCGTGGAGTGGTACTGGTAGAAGGCGCGCCGGTCGGCGTCCATGGAGGCGTGGTTCTCCCAGGCCTCCGGGATCATCATGAGCACGCTGTGCGGAAGCGAACGGCCGCCGAGGTGGAGCAGTTCGAGCACCTCGTCGAAGGACGCGGAGTCCGAGGCGTCCGGCGTACAGACCGGGAAGACCCGCTCCAGCTTCTGCTTGCCGTCGGCGTCGGCGCCGAACAGCCGGGAGGCGAGCTGGGACTCGCGGGCCCGCATCCAGTTGCGGTTGCCCTTGACGGTGTTGATCTCACCGTTGTGCGCGACGAAGCGGTAGGGGTGCGCCAGCGGCCACGAGGGGAAGGTGTTCGTGGAGAAGCGCGAGTGCACGAGCGCGATGGCCGAGGCGAAGCGGCGGTCGGACAGGTCCGGGAAGAAGGGCTCCAGCTGGCCGGTGGTCAGCATGCCCTTGTAGACGATGGTGCGGGCGGAGAGCGACGGGAAGTACACGTCGGCCTCGCGCTCGGCGCGCTTGCGCAGCAGGAACGCCTTGCGGTCCAGCGCGATGTCCTTGTTGACGCCGTCCGCGACGAAGAGCTGCCGGAAGGCGGGCATCGTCGCGCGGGCGGTGGCGCCCAGCATCTGGGGGGCGACCGGGACCTCGCGCCAGCCGAGGACCGTCAGGCCCTCTTCGGCGGCGATCGTCTCGATGTGCGCGACGTACTCCTGCGTGCCCTGCTCGGGCAGGAAGGCGATACCGACGGCGTACGAACCGGCCGCGGGCAGGTCGAAGCCGACCGACTCGCGCAGGAAAGCGTCCGGGACCTGGGACAGGATGCCCGCGCCGTCACCCGAGTCGGGCTCGGAGCCGGTGGCGCCGCGGTGCTCCAGGTTGCGCAGAACCGTGAGCGCCTGTTCGACCAGCGCGTGGCTCGCCTCGCCGGTGAGGGTGGCCACGAAGCCGACGCCGCAGGCGTCGTGCTCGTTGCGCGGGTCGTACATGCCCTGGGCGGCAGGGCGAGCATCCATGTGCGACCGGTTCGTGGCGATCCGGCCGTTGCTGGAGTGCTGGGACGGCTGGCGCGGCGTACGCATCGGCTCTCCCGTCGTCGTCGTGGCATTGGTGGTGCCGAGGGACGACGTTGGCCCTCTGCGAGGTACTGCTGAAGTACTGAGAAGCGCTGCCCGCAGTACCTCTGACGTACTGCTGGAGTTCAAGCTGCTGCAAAATTTCGTGCAGATTACATGATGGAGCGAATCTCGGAAACCGGATACTTCGTTCCATCATGCGGACACCGCGGGTGGCGGTGGAGGGGAACACCGGCGGGCAGATCGATGTCCCGGGGGCCGGTACGCCGTTGCGCGTCGCGGGCCTCATTGCCCACAGCGCTTACGGCTCATGCCCCGTGGTCAAGCAATCGAAACAGTCCAGTAACGACTACTTATGCAAGACCCTGTATAGCCATCTTCCGGTCGTGACCGGCGAGCCGTCAACCTACTGCGGTTCCGAAGAGGCTGCCCAGGAGATACGTCACACCCGCCGCGGCGCCGCCCAGGGCCAGCTGGCGCACCCCGCTGAACCACCACGAGCGCGCCGTCACCCGGGCCACCACGGCCCCGCAGGCGAAGAGGCCGACCAGTGCGAGCACCACGGCGGGCCACAGCGCGCTCGCCCCCAGCAGGTAGGGCAGGACGGGCAGCAGGGCGCCCAGCGCGAACGAGCCGAACGAGGAGACCGCGGCCACCGTCGGCGAGGGCAGGTCGCCCGGATCGATCCCCAGCTCCTCGCGCGCGTGGATCTCCAGCGCCTGCTCGGGGTCCTTCGACAGCTGCCGCGCCACCTCCGCGGCCAGCTCGGGCTCGACGCCCCGCGACACGTACAGCTCGGCGAGCTCGCGCTCCTCGTCCACCGGGTGCTTGCGCAGCTCCCGCCGCTCGACGGCCAGCTCCGCCTCGACCAGCTCGCGCTGGGAGGCGACGGAGGTGTACTCGCCGGCCGCCATGGAGAAGGCGCCGGCGGCGAGCCCGGAGAGGCCGGTGATGATCACGGTCTGCTGCGAGACGGCGCCGCCGGCCACGCCGGCCATCAGCGCGAAGTTGGAGACGAGGCCGTCCATCGCGCCGAACACCGCCGGGCGCAGCCAGCCGCCGCTGACATCGCGGTGGGTGTGGTTGTCCCGGTGCGCGTCGTGCAGCGTCGCCTCGGTCTCGATGATGGCCATGCTCTGATCCCCACTCCCCGATGTCGTCCTACGCCGTCGAAAGTACGCGCGAAGCAGAGGCGCCGCTAGCAAGGAAGGCCGTACTTACCTGCGGTTTTGCACCCTGCGCAACGGACCTGACCTCACTCTTCCCCGGCTCGCCCGTGAGATGGATCACTTGGCTGGTCCGTTGACGGCGGGGGAATCTGGCACCGAGCATCCGTAAGCCTCTCCCGCTCCGGGAAGCGTGTACGGAAAGACCCGCTCCTGCCCGCCGAGGAGACAGCAGAGCCGAGGGCAGCGGCCTCGGCGCCCGAGAGTTCACGAGGTCCGAGCATGAGACGCACCGCCTCCCGGGACAGCGCCGTCCCGGGCAGCCGCGGCACCCCGCCGCCGCGCACCCCCGGACAGCGCAGAGCAGCGCTCGGCCTGGACCGGGACGCCTGGTTCCTGCTGCTCCCCGCGCTCCTCCCGATCCTGCTGCTCAGCGTCGGGCCCCTGCTGTACGGCCTCTCGCTGGCGTTCACGGACGCGCAGGCGGGCCGCACCTCCCCCACCCGGTTCATCGGCCTGGACAACCTCCTGGACCTGCGCCACGACAGCCTCTTCTGGGAGTCGTTCCGCATCGGCCTGATCTGGGCGGTGTGCGTCACCGTCCTGCAGTTCGTCCTCGCCCTCGGCCTGGCGCTGCTGCTCGACCAGAACCTGCGCTTCCGCTGGCTGGCCCGCACCCTCGCGCTGGTCCCCTGGGCGATGCCGGAAGTCGTGGTCGGCATCATGTGGCGCCTCGTCTACCACGCGGACGCGGGCGTCCTCAACAAGGCGCTGACCCAGCTCGGCGTCGTCCACGAGAACGTCGACTGGCTCTCCGACCTCTCCTACGCGCTGCCCGCGGTGATCGTCGTCGGCGTCTGGGCGGGCATGCCGCAGACCACGGTCGTCCTCCTCGCGGGCCTGCAGAACGTGCCGCTCGAACTGCGCGAGGCGGCCCAGCTGGACGGCGCCGGGCGGTGGCGCCGCTTCACCACCGTGACCTGGCCGGCCCTCAAGCCGGTGGTCCTGTCCATCACCGCCCTGAACTTCATCTGGAACTTCAACTCCTTCGGCCTGGTCTACGTGCTCACACAGGGCGGCCCGGGCGGCAAGACCCGCCTGCCGATGCTGTTCGCCTACGAAGAGGCGTTCAAGTACGGGCAGTTCGGCTACGCGGCCGCGATGGGCCTC
This sequence comes from Streptomyces sp. NPDC006552, assembly GCF_040611655.1. Taxonomy (NCBI): domain Bacteria; kingdom Bacillati; phylum Actinomycetota; class Actinomycetes; order Kitasatosporales; family Streptomycetaceae; genus Streptomyces; species Streptomyces sp. NPDC006552. The sequence continues at coordinate 85,005 of NZ_JBEXOS010000013.1, read as the reverse complement.
GTCATGATCGCGGTGATCGCGGTGCTGCTCACCCTCTTCCTGCGCAGGCGCCTGAAGGAGGACACGGCATGAGCGCGAACCGGGCACTCTCCCGCGCGGCGGGCCGGACGGGCCAGTACGCGGCCCTCCTGTGCTACCTGGTCTTCCTCGCCTTCCCCCTGCTGTGGCTGCTGTCGACCTCGCTGAAGTCCCCGCGGGAACTGGGCTCGATCGACCCGGCCTGGCTCCCCCGCCACCCGGGCCTGGACAACTACCGGGCCGCGTTCGACGCCCAGCCCCTGCTGCACTCCGCCCTGAACAGCCTGACCGTCGCGGTGAGCGCCTCCCTGATCTCGGTGGCGGTCGCCGTCCCGGCGGCGTACGTGATGGTCCGCCACCGGACCCGCGTCAGCCGGGCGGGCACCGCGTGGATCCTGGTCAGCCAGATGGTCCCGTTCGTCCTGGTGATCATCCCGCTGTTCCTCGTCCTGAAGAACCTGCGCATGATCGACAGCATCCCGGGCCTGATCATCGTCTACGTCGTCTGGAACCTGCCGTTCTCGCTCTGGATGCTCCAGGGTTACGTGAAGGCGGTGCCGGTCTCGCTGGAGGAGGCGGCGGCGATGGACGGCGCGGGCCGGCTGCGCACCCTCGTCAGCGTGGTGCTGCCGCTGCTGGCGCCCGGCCTGGTGGCCACGCTGATGTTCAGCTTCGTGACGGCCTGGAACGAGTTCTTCTTCGCCCTCGTGCTCCTCAAGTCCCCGGAGAACCAGACGATGTCGGTCATCCTCACCCGCTTCCTCGGCGCCGAGGGCGTCGCGGACCTCGGCCCACTGGCGGCGGCCTCCGTCCTCGCCACCCTCCCCAGCCTCGTCTTCTTCGCACTGCTCCAGCGCCGGCTCGTGGGCGGCATGCTCAGCGGGGCGGTGAAGGGCTGATGCGCGCACGACGGACCGGCGCGCTGGTCCCGGCCGCCCTGTGTACGGTGCTGGTGGCCGGCTGCGGCGGGAGCGGGCACTCGGCCGACGGCACGGTCACCCTCGAATTCCTCTCCCTGGCCTGGCAGAAGGAGTCGGTCGACGCCAACAAGGCCCTGGTGAAGCAGTGGAACGACACCCACGCGCACGTCAAGGTCAAGTACGTCCAGGGCAGTTGGGACACCGTCCACGACCAGCTCCTCACCTCCTTCGAGGGCGGCGAGGCGCCGGACATCCTGCACGACGACGCCTCCGACCTCACGGACTTCGCCAACGGCGGCTACCTCGCCGACCTGACGCCGTACCTGCCCGCGTCCCTGCGCAAGGACATCCCCCGGACGTCCTGGTCCACGACCACCTACAAAGACGCGACGTACGGCGTCCCCTTCCTCCAGGAGCCGCGTGTCCTCATCGCCGCCACCAAGCTGCTGAAACAGTCCGGCGTGCGCATCCCGACGGCCCGGCATCCGTGGACGTGGGAGGAGTTCGAGTCGGTCTCCCGCACCCTCACCCGCGACCGGAACCACGACGGCAAGCCCGAGCGCTACGGCGTCGCCTGGTCGATGAAGGAACCGGTCAGCCAGTCCGTCAACCTCGCCCTGTCCACCGGCGGCCGGATCTTCTACCAGGACAAGGACGGCAAGAACGAGATCCGCTACGGCGAGCGGGACGCGGCCGTGGCGCAGCTCATCAACCGGCAGGTCAACACGGACCGCACCGCGCCCCGGTCGGGCCTCGGCATGTCGGGTTCGGACACCCTGCCCGGCTTCTTCGCGGGCCGCTACGCGATGCTGCCGCTCAACTTCTCCTACCGCCAGCAGGTCCAGCAGCAGGCGCCCGAGGGGTTCGACTGGACGGTGCTGCCCATGCCCTCCGGCGCCGGGGGTCTGGCGCAGGGCACCGCCCCGCAGACCCTCTCGGTCTCCGCGGACAGCCCGCACAAACAGGCGGCGACCGACTTCATCGCGTACCTCACCCAGGCCCGGCACCAGGTCCGGCTGGCGCGCGGGGACTGGCTGTTGCCGACGAGTACGCAGGCGCTCGAGGACCCGGCGCTCACCACGGACACGTACGGCTGGAAGACCGGGTCCGACATCGCCGCCGCGCTGCGCCCCTCCCCCGTCCTCGGGGTGCGCGGCTACGCGGAGTGGAAGGACAAGGTCGCCACCCCGGCCTTCCAGGAGTACTACAACGGCGCCTTCGGCGTCGGTGAACTCCGCGCACGCCTGGCCACCGACGGCAACCGCATCCTCGACCGCTACCAGCGCTGATCCGAGGGTGGACCCAGCGACCCCGCTCAGGCCTTCTTGACCTCGGCGTCGGTGTCGGTGTCGGCATCGCCCTTGGTCGCGGCCTCGTCCTTGGCCTCGGTGTCGCTCGTGGCCTCGGTACCGGCCTCGGTACCCGCCTCGTCCTGGACCGTGTCGGAGCCGGACGCCTGCGGCTCGACGATCTCCTCGCGTCCCGGCCGCTTCTTCGCCGACACCACCAGGTAGACCACGGCGAGCAGGAAGACGAAGATCGCCGTCCAGTTGTTGAGGCGCATCCCCAGGATGTGGTGCGCGTCGTCGACCCGCATGTACTCGATCCAGAACCGGCCGACGCAGTACGAGGCCACGTAGAGCGCGAACGCCCGGCCGTGGCCCAGCTTGAACCTGCGGTCGGCCCAGATGACGAGCAGGGCGACCCCGATGCACCACAGGGACTCGTACAGGAACGTCGGGTGGTAGGTGCCGGGCATCCGCCCGTCCGCGTCCGACGTGATCTTCAGGGCCCACGGCAGATCGGTCTTCCTGCCGTACAGCTCCTGGTTGAACCAGTTGCCCCAGCGGCCGACGGCCTGCGCGAGGGCGATGCCGGGGGCGAGGGCGTCGGCCCAGGCCGGGAGCGGGATACCGCGGCGGCGGCAGCCGATCCAGGCGCCGACCGCGCCGAGCGCGATGGCGCCCCAGATGCCGAGGCCGCCCTCCCAGATCTTGAAGGCGTCCACCCAGTCACGGCCGTCGCTGAAGTACAGCTCGTAGTCCGTGATCACGTGGTAGAGGCGCCCGCCGACCAGGCCGAAGGGCACCGCCCAGACCGCGATGTCGGCGACCGTGCCGGGCTGCCCGCCGCGGGCGACCCAGCGCCTGTTGCCGAGCCACACGGCCACGAAGACGCCGATGATGATGCAGAACGCGTAGCCGCGCAGCGGGATCGGCCCGAGGTGGACCACGCCCTGCGACGGACTGGGGATGTAGGCAAGTTCCATGGCAGGGTCGACGCTACCGTGCCGGGCCGCGGTCACGTCCGGCAGCCCGGCTACGTCTCCATAACAAGCCCCGCACGCAGCCCCCGCCCGGAACCGGTCCTACTTGTCGGCGTCCTGCACCGTCTGCTTCAGCTTCGCCGGGGTCATGGTCTGGTCGTCCATGAGGTTCTTGCCGTTGAGCAGCACCGTCGGGGTGCCCTTGTGGCCGGCGTCCTGGAACGCCTTGTAGGACTTAGCGATCCAGCCGTCGTGCGTGCCCTCGTTCACACAGCTCTTGAAGGAGTCGGTGACGAGGCCGTCGACCTTGCCGGCCAGGTCGATCAGCTTGCCGTTGTCCGAGAAGGTGTCCTCGGTCTCCTTCGGCTGGTTCTCGTACAGCACGTCGTGGTACTCGGTGAACTTGCCGGCGTCCTGCGCGCACGCCGCCGCGTTCCCCGCGCGCAGCGAGCCGCTGCCGCCCATGTTCGAGTCGATCAGCGTGACCGTGTGGTACTCGGCCTTCAGCTGTCCCGCGTCGGTCAGCTCATGGATCGTCGAGCGGAAGCCGTCCTCGAAGGACTTGCAGGCGGGGCAGCGGAAGTCCTCCCACACCGTGAGCGTCGATCCGGCGCTGTCCTTGCCCACCGGGACGGCCAGCCCGTCCTTGCCGGCGGCGCCCTTCGGCGCGGCCGCCGACGTGGAGCCGGAACTGTCGTCCCCCGAGTTCGCCGCGACCACCCCGATCACGGCGGCCAGGCCGAGCACGCAGATGACGGCGGCGCCGACGATCAGTGTGCGGCGCCGCTTCTCCGCGGCTCGCTGCTTGTCTCGCTCCGCGGCCAGCCGGTCCCGGGCCACGCGCTTTCCCTCACGGTTCTTCTCGCTCACACCTGCGCCAACGAACCGGGGAGCCACGAGCGTGCCTCCCCGGTTCACTTCCACCCAGATGGGTGACCTGGCTACACGGTGCGCCGTACGCCCGCGGCCAGCTCCGCGGCGAGGGCCCGGACCGCCGCGACACCGGAGGCCTCGTCCGCCGCGTCGAGCAGCCGCTTCACGAACGCCGAGCCGACGATGACGCCGTCGGCGAAGGCCGCGACCTCCTTGGCCTGGTCGGCGTCGGAGACACCGAGGCCGACGCAGACGGGCAGGTCGGTGGTGGCCTTGGTGCGGCGCACGAGGTCCTGGGCCTGGCCGCCGACGGACTCGCGGGTGCCGGTGACACCCATCAGCGAGGCGGCGTAGACGAAGCCCGAGCCGGCCGCCGTGATGGTGGCGAGCCGCTCGTCCTTGCTGCTGGGCGCGACGACGAAGACGGTCCCGAGGCCGTGCTTGTCGGCGTGCTCGCGCCAGGTCGCCGACTCCTGCACGGGCAGGTCGGGCAGGATGCAGCCGGCGCCGCCCGCCTCGGCGAGTTCGGCGGTGAACCGCTCGATGCCGTAGCGGTCGACGGGGTTCCAGTACGTCATGACGAGGACCGGCTTGCCGGTGGCCTCGTGGGCCTCGCGGACCGTGCGCATGACGTCCTTGATCTTCAGGCCGCCGCGCAGCGCGATGTCGTCGGCGGTCTGGATGACCGGCCCGTCGAGCACCGGGTCGGAGTGGGGCAGCCCCACCTCGACCACGTCGGCGCCGCCGTCGAAGGCGGCCTTGACGGCCTCGATGCCGCCGTCGACCGTCGGGAAGCCGGCGGGCAGGTAGGCGATGAGGGCGGCGCGGCCCTCGGCCCCGGCGGCCGCCAGGGTGTCGGACAGGAGTTGGATGTTCCCGCTCACTTGGCGTCCCCCTCGATCTCGGCGGTCTGCGCGGCGTCGGCCGCGACCTCGGCGTCGGCGCCCTCGTCGTAGAGACCGAAGTAGCGGGCGGCGGTGTCCATGTCCTTGTCGCCGCGGCCGGACAGGTTGACGACGATCAGCCCGTCCGGGCCCAGCTCCTTGCCGACCTCCAGGGCGCCGGCGAGGGCGTGCGCGGACTCGATGGCCGGAATGATGCCCTCGGTGCGCGAGAGCAGGCGCAGCGCCTGCATCGCGGCATCGTCGGTGACGGCGCGATACTCGCCGCGGCCGCTGTCCTTGAGGTAGGCGTGCTCGGGGCCGATGCCCGGGTAGTCGAGGCCCGCCGAGATCGAGTACGGCTCGGTGATCTGGCCCTCCTCGTCCTGGAGGACGTAGGAGCGGGAGCCGTGCAGGATGCCGGGCTCGCCCGCGGTCAGGGTCGCCGCGTGCTCGCCGGTCTCGATGCCGTGGCCCGCGGGCTCGCAGCCGACGAGGCGGACGCCGGCGTCCGGGATGAAGGCGTGGAAGAGGCCGATGGCGTTCGAGCCGCCGCCGACGCAGGCGATCGCGGCGTCGGGCAGCCGTCCCGCGCGCTCCAGGATCTGGCGGCGCGCCTCGACGCCGATGACGCGGTGGAAGTCGCGGACCATCGCCGGGAAGGGGTGGGGTCCGGCGACGGTGCCGAAGAGGTAGTGCGTGCGGTCGACGTTGGCGACCCAGTCGCGGAACGCCTCGTTGATGGCGTCCTTGAGGGTGCGGCTGCCGGACTTCACGGCGATGACCTCGGCGCCGAGCATGCGCATGCGGGCCACGTTCAGGGCCTGGCGCTCGGTGTCGATCTCGCCCATGTAGATGGTGCATTCGAGGCCGAACAGCGCGCAGGCGGTGGCCGTGGCGACGCCGTGCTGGCCGGCGCCGGTCTCGGCGATGACGCGGGTCTTGCCCATGCGCTTGGTGAGCAGCGCCTGGCCGAGCACGTTGTTGATCTTGTGTGAGCCGGTGTGGTTCAGGTCCTCGCGCTTGAGGAAGACGCGGGCGCCGCCCGCGTGCTCGGCGAACCGGGGCACCTCGGTCAGCGATGACGGGCGGCCCGTGTAGTGGACGAGGAGGTCGTCCAGCTCGCGGGCGAACTCGGGGTCGTTCTTGGCCTTGTCGTACTCGACGGCGACCTCGTCCACGGCGGCGACGAGCGCCTCCGGGATGAACGTGCCGCCGAACGCGCCGAAGTAGCCTTCGGCGGTGGGGACCAGACCCTCGGGGTCCGGGATGAAGTACTCGCTGGACATAGCGGGCTTACCTCACTGGTGTGGCGTGATGAGTGGACGTGGGTACGCCTTCGCGCCGTAGATGCCGCGGTGGTGTGGCGACGGACAGCCGTCGACGGCTGGTCGCGCAGTTCCCCGCGCCCCTTGCGGGGCTGATCTCAAGCGGCGCTGAAGTGCGCCGCGGGCCATCGCATGCCGTTCACCTGGCCCGGCTCATCGCCGATGACGTACCGCACCCGGCGGCCCCGCACGCGCCGCGCGGGCGCCCGGCAGCCGCGGGGGCGGCAGCCGGGGGCGAGGCGGGCGGCGATGGGCATGGTGCGGGGTCAGCCCCGTCCGTGGCGCAGCGCGGGGTGCGCGCCGGCGGCGACCAGGTCGGAGACGGCGGAGCGCGGGTCGCGGCCGGTCACCAGGGACTCGCCCACGAGGACGGCGTCCGCACCCGCGTTGGCGTACGCGATCAGGTCGTGCGGGCCGCGCACGCCGGACTCGGCGATCTTGACGATGTGGTCCGGGATGTCCGGGGCGACCCGCTCGAAGGTGCCCCGGTCGACCGTGAGGTCCTTGAGGTTGCGGGTGTTGATGCCGATGATCTTCGCCCCGGCGTCGACGGCCCGCTCCACCTCGTCCTCGTCGTGTGCCTCGACGAGCGGGGTAAGACCGATGGACTCGGCCCGCTCGATGAGGGACTCCAGGGCGGGCTGGTCGAGCGCGGCGACGATCAGCAGGACCAGGTCGGCGCCGTAGGCGCGGGCCTCCCACAGCTGGTAGGAGGTGACGATGAAGTCCTTGCGCAGGACCGGGATGTCGACCTTCGCGCGGACCGCTTCGAGGTCGGCGAGGGAGCCGCCGAAGCGCCGCTGTTCGGTGAGGACGGAGATGACGGCCGCGCCGCCCGCCTCGTAGTCGGCGGCGAGGGCGGCCGGGTCGGCGATGGCGGCCAGCGCGCCCTTGGAGGGGCTGGACCGCTTGACCTCGCAGATGACCTTGACGCCGTCACCGCGCAGGGCAGCGACCCCGTCCTTGGCAGCGGGAGCCTGCGCCGCGCGCTCCTTGAGCTCGTCGAGGCTGACGCGCGCCTGCCGTTCCGCGAGGTCGGCACGGACTCCGTCGATGATCTCGTCGAGCACACTCACGCGAGCGGACTTCCTTTCTTGCGATTCGGTTCACAGAGCAACCGAGTGGTCACTGCGATGGTATCCGCAGAGGGCCGAAGGCTTCGCATCCGGTTGTTCGTGGTCCCACTACCTGGACAGATGGTGTGGATCAAGGGTGTAGGGAGCCACCGAAGGGCAGGTTCCGGACAACGGTGAAGGCCAGCACGACGGCGCCCAGCGTCCACAGGTGGACGCGGCCCGGAGAGAGGCCGAACGGGCGACCCCGCATCGCCCGGCCGGCCCAGACGGCCCACACCACGGCGAAGAGCGCGTATCCGGCCACGGCGAGGGCGTTGGCGCCCAGAGCGCCGCCGAGATCGCCGTGCACGAGCGCGTGGGCGCTGCGCAGGCCGCCGCAGCCAGGACAGAAGACGCCGGTGGCGCTGAGCAGCGGGCAGGCGGGGTAGTGCCCCGCCTCGTTCGGGTCGACCGCGCCGACGTAGGCGAAGGCGGCGGCGACCCCGGCGAGGACGCCCAGCGGGACGGCCGCGCGGCGCAGCGGGCGGGCGGGGGCGGTGCGGGTCGTCTCGGCGCTCACGCCGGAATTCTCCCCCGGGCCGCCGCGCGCCGCCCGTCGGGACGCGGCCGGCGACTCCCGCAGGACGCGACAGGGGCGGTACGGCGTCCGCGCCGTCCCGCCCCTGGTCGTCCGTCGTGGCGGAGGTGTCAGGCCTCCGAGCCCGCGGCATGCCCGGACGCCTTGGCCGGCAGCACCAGCTCGGCGCGCTTGGGCTTGCCCAGGCCCGCCATGCTCATCACGCCGCCGACGATCGGGGCGATGACCAGCAGCGCCATCCCGACCCAGAACCCGACGGGCTTCACCATCACCATGAAAGTGCCCGCGACGATGAACCCGATGAAGGCGATGATGACACCGGTCCAGGCGGCCGGGGTGTGTCCGTGGCTGCTGTCCGCCATGGCTTGCTCCTCGTTGCTTATGGCCTATGCGGCAGTGCCCGCTCCCCGCCGGGGCGTGGGGGCTGCCGCGATCACGTCCTGCGGCTCCATTGTCCCGTACCTGTGCGTACGGGACGAACGCGGGGTCAGGCCGTGCCCGTCGGGTCCTCGCCGCGGTCGAGGGCCTTCCACAGTTCCTCGGGGCGGTCGGGGTCGACCGGCTTCTGCCGGCGGGCGCGCGGGGAGCCGTCGCGCTCGTAGCGGCCGCCCATGGAGGGCCAGGCGGCGCCGTAGACGACGGCGAGGACGCCGGCGATCAGCAGCAGGGCGCCGCCCGCGGCCGCGACGTAGGGCCAGGCGGTGTGGCTGAGGGCGTCGACCGTGGAGTTCGAGGTGCCGGCGGCCCGGGCGGCCTTCTCGTCGAGCGCGGAGCGGTCGTCGGCGCCGAGCACGGCGGCGGCGACGGCGCCCGCGCCGCTGAGCGCGAGCAGCGCCGCGACCAGGACGCGGCCGGCGCGGCGCACCGCGAACACGGCGACGAGAGCGGCGAGTCCGACGATGGCGAGGGCGGCGGGGACGCCCGTCACGTCGCTTCCCTTGGCGGTCAGCGGCAGCTTGCCGCCCGCGACGGCGGCGACGCCGGAGCACCACTCCTGCCGGGACGCGAGCAGCGCGACCGCGGCGCCCGCGGCACCGAAGAGCAGGGCGACGCCCAGACTGCGCCGGCCGTCTCTGCTCGGCCCGGCGGTGTCGGGGGCTTCGGTTCGGGGGTGCGGTACGGCAGTCACGTACTCCACTATCGCCTGTCCGCACAGGTGTATGTGTGCCGGGGGCGCGAGGCGTGGGTCACTTCACACCGCTGCCGGCGGCGCCCAGCCGGTTCGCCGTGTGGACGGCGCGCAGGACGGCGGCGGCCTTGTTGCGGCACTCGGTGTCCTCGGCGACGGGGTCCGAGTCGGCGACGACACCCGCGCCCGCCTGCACGTACGCGGTGCCCTCGCGCAGCAGCGCGGTGCGGATGGCGATGGCGGTGTCGGAGTCGCCAGCGAAGTCGAGGTAGCCGACGCAGCCGCCGTACAGGCCGCGCCGGGACGGCTCCAGTTCGTCGATGATCTGCATCGCGCGGGGCTTGGGGGCGCCGGAGAGGGTGCCGGCCGGGAAGCAGGCGGTGAGCACGTCGAAGGCGGTGCGGCCGCCGGCGACCCGGCCGGTCACGGTGGAGACGATGTGCATGACGTGCGAGTACCGCTCGACGGACATGAAGTCGACGACCTCGACGGAGCCGGGTTCGCAGACCCGCCCGAGGTCGTTGCGGCCGAGGTCGACGAGCATCAGGTGCTCGGCGCGCTCCTTGGGGTCGGCGAGCAGCTCCTCGGCGAGCGCCTGGTCGGCCTGGGGGGTGGCGCCGCGCGGCCGGGTGCCGGCGATGGGGTGGACCATGGCGCGGCCGTCCTCCACCTTGACCAGGGCCTCCGGGGAGGAGCCGACGACGTCGAACCCGTCGAAGCGGAAGAGGTACATGTACGGGGAGGGGTTCGTCGCCCGCAGGACGCGGTAGACGTCCAACGCGCTTGCCGTGCACGGGGTTTCGAACCGCTGGGAGGGCACGACCTGGAAGGCCTCACCCGCCCGGATCCGCTCCTTTACGCTCTCGACGGCCTCCTGGTACTGCTCGCCGCCCCACAGCGCGGTGACTGTGCCTGTTTCGAACGGGGGCAGCTCGGAGGGGGGCAGCGCGGCCGGGGCGGTGTGCGCCGGCCTGCCGAGGTCGGCCTCCATGGCGTCGAGCCGGGCCACGGCGTCGGCGTAGGCCTCGTCGACGCCGGTGTCGAGGTCGTTGTGGTTGATGGCGTTGGCGATGAGCAGGACGGAGCCGTCCCAGTGGTCGAGCACGGCGAGGTCGCTGGTGAGCAGCATCGTCAGCTCGGGCAGATGCAGGTCGTCCCGCTCACCGGGGCCGATCTTCTCCAGGCGGCGCACGACGTCGTAGCCGAGGTAGCCGACCATGCCGCCGGTGAACGGCGGCAGGCCTTCGTAGCGCGGGGTGTGCAGGGTCTCGACGGTGGCGCGCAGGGCGGCGAGGGGGTCGCCGTCGACGGGGACGCCGACCGGCGGGGTGCCCTGCCAGTGGGCCTGTCCGTCGCGGGTGGTCAGCGTGCCGGTGGAGTGCACGCCGACGAAGGAGTACCGGGACCAGGAGCGCCCGTTCTCCGCGGACTCCAGGAGGAACGTGCCGGGCCGCTCGGCGGCGAGCTTTCGGTAGAGGCCGACGGGCGTGTCGCCGTCCGCGAGGAGCTTGCGGCTGACGGGGATCACTCGGCGGTCGGTCGCGAGCTTGCGGAAGGTCTCGAGATCCATGGGAGGAGCTTAGGTGTTAGGCGGTGGCGGCCGTGACCGGCAGCTGGTCGGCGTCGAAGCAGGTCCGGGCGCCGGTGTGGCAGGCGGCGCCCACCTGGTCGACCTTGACGAGGACGGTGTCGGCGTCGCAGTCGAGGGCGACGGACTTCACGTGCTGGACGTGGCCCGAGGTGTCGCCCTTGACCCAGTACTCCTGGCGGCTGCGCGACCAGTACGTGCAACGGCCCGTGGTCAGGGTGCGGTGCAGCGCCTCGTCGTCCATCCAGCCGAGCATCAGCACCTCGCCGGTGTCGTACTGCTGGGCGATGGCGGGGACCAGGCCGTCGGCGCCGCGCTTGAGGCGGGCGGCGATCGCCGGGTCGAGGTCACTGGGCGGGGGCGTGCTGCTCATGGGGCCATTGTGCCGCGCCCGGGCCGGAATCCGGGCGGCCGTCCACTGTCCGGACGGTGCGGGCGGTCGTAGGCTGGCGGGCATGTCGACCCATGCCAAGCGTGAACGACTTCTCCTCGCCGATCTGTTGGAGGCGGTGGGCCCGGAGGCCCCCACTCTGTGCGAGGGCTGGACCGCCCGTGATCTCGCGGCGCACGTCGTGGTGCGCGAGCGCCGGCCCGACGCCGCCGGCGGCGCCCTCGTCAAGCAGCTCGCTCCGCGTCTGGAGCGGGTGCGGGGCGAGTTCGCGGAGAAGCCCTACGAGGAACTGATCCAGCTGATCCGGACGGGGCCGCCCCGGTTCTCGCCGTTCTCTCTGAAGCAGCTCGACGAGGCCGCGAACGTCGTCGAGTTCTACATCCACGCCGAGGACGTGCGGCGCGCGCAGGAGGACTTCTCGCCGCGCGAGCTCGACCCGGTCTTCAGCGAGGTGCTGTGGTCGCGGCTGGAGCGGATGGCCCGGGTGATGGGCCGCAAGGCGCCCGTCGGCCTGGTGCTGCGCCGCCCGGACGGCCGGACGGCGGTCGCGCACCGCGGCACGCCGGTGGTGACGGTCACCGGGGAGCCCTCGGAGCTGCTGATGTTCGCGTTCGGCCGCCAGGACGCGGCGAATGTGGAGCAGGAGGGGGACAAGGCGGCCATCGCCCAGCTGGGCGAGACGAAGGCGCTGGGGCTGTAGGGGGCGGGCCGGGTCCTGGGCCTGCCCTCGCAGGCCCGTCTGCCCCTGGCAGGCCCGTCTGCCCCTGGCAGGCCCGTCTGCCCCTGGAGGAGTTCCGCTCTGCGCAGGTGCGGGGAGGCGAGGGCGACCGCGCCGCCCAGTGCGCAGACGCCCGCGCTCACGGCGAAGACGGCTCCCGTGCCCCACAGCCCGACGGCCCACCGGCACAGGCGGGGCCCGCGTGGCTCTGGAGCAGGGCCCCGCTCGGCGTTCCGGCGAGCCCGGCGGACAGGCCGGGGCCCGGCGTCAGGTGCGCGGGCGCAGTCGGTGCGCCGTCAGGGCCAGCGCCAGTTCCACCTGGTCGGCGGGGCGGGTCAGGCTGCGGCCGGTGAGTTGTTCGCAGCGGCGCAGCCGGTTGAGGACCGTGTTGCGGTGGCAGTAGAGCCGGGCCGCGGCGCGCTGCGCGGAGCCGTCGCACTCCAGCCAGGCGGTCAGCGTGTCGAGCAGGAGCGCCCCGTCGGCGGGCGGCAGTGCGCGCAGCGGGCCGAGCACCCGGTCGGCGAGCAGGCCGCCGAGCACCGGGGCGCCGGCCACGAGGGCGGCGGGCAGTTCGTCGTCGAGCAGGACGGTGCCGCCGCCCGGCGGGCAGATGCGCAGCGCGGTCTCGGCGAGGCGCCGGGCGCTGCCGATCCCGGCGAGGCCCTCGACGGCGGAGCCGACGCCGACGCGGACGCCGGCCGCGCGGTCGGTCGCGGCGCGCCAGTGGGCGGCGAGCCCGCGTACGTCGCACTCCCCCAGGGCGACGATGCCGCGCTCGGCGTCGGGCCCCGGGTGCCACACGGTCCGGGTCCCGCCGGGTCCGGAGCGGCCGGTCGCCGCGCCGCGGGCGCCGGTGACCAGGACCACGGCGTAGCGGCCGCGTTCGGGCAGGCCGAGCGCGGCCGCGGCGTCGGGCAGGTCGGCGATGCGGGTGGCGCCGTCGAGGAGGGCGGCGGCCATCAGGCGGCGCCGGTTCTCGCGGCGCCAGGTCAGTTCGTGCTCGGCGCGGTGGTAGGCCTCGGCGACGCAGGCGCAGTGCTCGTCGACGTACTCGCGCACGTCGGCGGCGAGATGGACGAGCAGGTGGGCGTCGCGCGGGTGGCGGCCGGTCACCTCGTCGACGAGGGCCTGCCAGATCACGGCGCCGCCGAGCCGGAACGCGCCAAGCAGGGCGTCGAGCGGCAGGCCGCGAGCCGCGCGTTCGGCGCCGATCCGGGCGGAGCAGGCGCGGGCGGCCTCGCGGGAGCGGCCGGGGTCGAGCAGCGAGGCGACGCTGTGCCGCAGGGAGCGCAGCACCTCGCGGCGGATGTCGCCGGGGTCGGCGTCGATGGCGGCGCGGTAGGCCGGTTCGGTGGCGTGCAGGTCGGCCATGAGCCGGTCGGCGAGGGCCGGGAGGCGGCCCATGAGCGGCAGCGCGGCGCGGCGCAGGACGGCGACGGCGTCGGAGCCGGCGGGCGCGGCGCCGGTCCGGGGGCGGGGGCGGGGACGTACGAGGTGCGCGGGCATCACGGTCACGGTCCTCCTCGGCTCGGCTCGTGCCGGGGCGCGCCGGAGCCGCCCTGGGCCCGCAGAATGACATACCGTCTGGTCGGTCTCCAGCCCTCCGGGGATAACGACCTCGTGCCGCGCACAAACCGTGATGTGGAGCGGGGGCGCCGGCCGGTCAGGTGCGGGGGGTCGGCCGGTGGGCGGCGCCGGCGACCAGACGGGCCAGTTCGACGCGGGAGCGGACGCCGAGCTGGGCGAAGACGTTGCGCAGATGGTGGTCGACGGTGCGGGGGCTCACCGAGAGGCGCGAGGCCACCTCGCGGTTGGTGGCGCCCTCCGCGACACAGTGCGCGATACGCAGCTGTTGCGGCGTCAGTTCGGCGAGCCTGCCCGGGGGTTCCTCGTGGCCGGGGGCGTCGCCGGTGGCGCGGAGTTCGGCGGCCGTGCGGGCGGCCCAGACCGTGGCGCCGCACCGCTCGAAGGCGACCAGGGCGTCGCGCAGCAGGATCCGGGCGCGGGCGGGGCGGCGGGCGCGGCGCAGCCATTCGCCGTGCAGTTCGGCGGTGCGGGCCCGTTCGAAGTCGCCGCCGGTCCGCTCGTGCCGGGCCAGCGCCTCGGTGAAGCGGGCCTCCGCCCGGGCGGGGTCGCCGGAGGCCAGCAGGGCCTGGCAGCGAGCCAGTTGCGCCTGGGACTGCGGGTCGTACCCGCGCTCGGCCCACACCGTGAACTCCGCGACGGCCGCCCGGGCCCCCTCCAGGTCCCCGGCCGCCACCGCGGCCTCCACGAAGCACGGCACGGCGAGCATGCGCACGGCGAAGTGCCCGCCGCGCGGGCCGGGCCGCACCAGCGGTCCGAGCCGGGCCGCCGCCCCGGCCGCGCGGCCGCGGGCCAGATCGGCCCGGGCCAGCGCCCACTGGGCGAGGGTGGCGGCCTGGACGAGGCCGTGCCGGGCGGCGATGTCCTGCGCGGCGGCCGCGTGCCGGGCGACGGTGCCGGCGTCGCTGTCGAGGGAGGCGACCAGGGCGAGGATCGCGTGCTGGTGGGCGAGGACGTTGCGCTGCCCGGTGAGGCGCGCGGCCCGCAGCCCCTCCTCGGCGTGGGCGCGGGCGCGGCCGTGCCGCCCGGCGCGCAGTTCCCCGTAGGCGAGCAGTTCCAGGGCGCGGGGCACCTCGGGGCCCGCGTCGAGGGCGCGGGCGGCGGCGAGCGCGCGGCTGCCGAGCCGGCAGGCGGCTTCCACGTCCCCGGCTACGAGGGCGGCGGCCCCGGCCCGCAGCAGGGCGTCCGGGTCGCCCGCGTCCGCCGCCGCGGCGACGAACCGGCGCAGCGCCGCCCGGCCCGCCGCGTAACGGTCGTCGAGGGCGGCGGCCATCGCGCGCCCGTAGGAGCGGGCGGTGGCGGTCCCCGCCCGCTCCTCCCCGACCACGTCCCGGTACGCCTCCGCGTCCCCCAGCGCCCAGGAGGCCTCCGCCGCGGCGAGCCAGGCTTCGCAGGCCCGGCCCCGGGGGCACAGCCGGGCGGCGAGGAGCAGCGAGGCGCGGGCGTCGGCGACCGGGCCGTCCCGCAGGGCGAGCAGGCCGCGCACCAGCGCGGCGGCCCCGCGCACCTCGTCCGGGCAGGCCAACGGCCCCGCGCGGTCCAGGAGTTCGCGGGCCCGGTGCGGACGGCCCGCGAGCCGGGCCTGGTCCGCCGCGGCGACGAGCCGCTCCGCGCGGACGCCCGGCTCGGCGGCGAGCGCCGCCGCGAGGGCGAGGGCGGTGGCCCGCTCCCCCCGCGAGGGGCCCGGCAGCCGGGCCGCGGCGGCCAGGGCGTCGCCCCTCGCGCTGTCCGGGCAGGGCGCCGCGAGCGCCCGGTGCAGCAGCTCCGCCGTGCGGTGCCGCTCCCCCGCCGCGGCCTCGGCCAGCAGCCGGTGGGCGGCTCTGCGGTGCGCGGGCCGCGCCGCCTCGTACACGGCGCGGCGGCCGGGCAGCCGCAGCCGGCCGTCGGGGCCGCGCCGCAGCCCGGCGCGCTCGGCGGCGTCCACGGCGTCCGCGTCGAGCCCGGCGGCCGCCGCGGCCCGCAGCACGAGGCCGCCGTCCACGCGCGGCTCCTCGGGGTCGCTCTCGTAGGCGGCCGCGGTCAGCAACAGGACACATCTGGCGCTCACTTACGTCACCGTACGGACGGATCGCCGCACCCGCGACGCCGGTTGGGAGGGGACCCAACCGGCGCCGCACGACACTGTGCTCCCGCACAGCCCGTCAGGAGGTGTGCGGGCAGTTCCCGCGGTACTCGGCGATCGTCAGGCTCGCCGCGGGCAGCGGGCAGAGGAACTGCTCGTAACGGGTGTCGTTGTCGATGAACCGCTTCAGCCACGAGATGCTGTACTTCGCGATCGTGGTGTTGGACGAGTTCGGCGTGAAGTGCGTGGCGCCGCGCAGCTCCAGGTACGCCTTGTCGAGCGAGCTGGGCAGGTTCCGGTAGAACGGCTCGGAGTGGGTGGCGACCGGCGCGATGGTGTCACCGTCCGCGCCCACGACCAGCGTCGGCGTCCTGACCTCGGGCCAGGTGGTGTCGAGGTTCCAGCCGGTGAGCGGGATCGCCGCCTGGAGCGAGGGCCGGCTCTTGGCGGCTTCGAGGGTGCCGCCGCCGCCCATCGAGTGCCCCATGACGCCGAGGCGGCTGGTGTCGATGCGGGTGCGCACCGAGCTTCTCTGCGTCAAGTAGTCGAGGGCGGACAGGAGTTGGCGGCCCCGGCTGTCGGGCTGGTCGAGCGTGGTGTTGGTGTCGATGGTGAAGACGACGAACCCCTGCGAGGCCAGGCGCGGGCCCAGCCAGGCGATGGACGACTGGTACGCGGTGAAGCCCGGGGAGATCGCGATGGCGCCGAACGTGCCGTCGGAGGTGGACGACGGATAGTAGATCGTGCCGCCGCCGAACCCGGTGACGCTCAGCGAGGACACGGAGGTCTGCGCGACGGAGTACGGGCCGCGCAGCGCCTCGACGCTGGACGTGGTGGGGGCGGGGCCGCGCTCGTAGGGGTTGTCGGCGGCCTGCGCGGCGACGGCCTGCGAGGTGGCCAGGCCACCCAGGGCCAGCAGGGTGGCAAGTCCCGTACGGATCATGCGGGTGCGCATCTTCAGCACGATGCGGTCCTCTCGGGGGGAGGGTGGTATCCGTCCCGGGACACCACCGTGGGCTGGACTGCGACCACGGTGGGGGGTGAGCGGTGACATGTGCATCGGCGAAATCACCGGTCCCGGGATGCCGAGGGCCCCGCGCCTCAGAACCCCGTTCGCCCGCGGCCCCGGTGGGGGCTGAGCGCGCCGTTCCCCGCGCCCCTGAGAGGCGCACTTCGTGCGGCCTCTCGTCGGGCGCTGGAGCTGCGGCGGAGCCGCTTGCTTCAGGGGCCCGGGGAACTGCGCGACCAGCCCCCACCGGGGCGGCAGACGAACGGGCCCGGGGGACGGCGCGGGCGCTACCGGACGGGGTACCCCGCTGCGCGCAGGCCGCCCTTCACCTCACCGATCCGCAGGTCACCGAAGTGGAAGACGGACGCGGCGAGCACCGCATCGGCCCCCGCCGCCACCGCCGGGGCGAAGTGCCCCAGCGCCCCCGCGCCGCCCGACGCGATCACCGGCACGGACACGTGCCGCCGCACCGCCTCGATCATCTCGAGGTCGTAGCCATCCTTCGTGCCGTCCGCGTCCATCGAGTTGAGCAGGATCTCCCCCGCCCCCAGCTCCGCGGCCCGGTGCGCCCACTCCACCGCGTCGAGGCCGGCGGAGCGGCGCCCGCCGTGCGTGGTGACCTCGAACGAGCCGGACGCGGTGCGCCGCGCGTCCACGGACAGGACGAGCACCTGGCGGCCGAACCGCTCCGCGATCTCGCGGATCAGCTCGGGCCGGGCAATGGCCGCGGTGTTCACGCCGACCTTGTCCGCCCCGGCGCGCAGCAGCTTGTCCACGTCGTCGGCGGTGCGCACGCCGCCGCCGACGGTGAGCGGGATGAAGACCTGCTCGGCGGTGCGGCGCACCACGTCGTACGTGGTCTCGCGGTCGCCCGAGGACGCCGTGATGTCGAGGAAGGTCAGCTCGTCGGCGCCCTCGGCGTCGTAGACCTTGGCCATCTCGACGGGGTCGCCCGCGTCGCGCAGGTTCTGGAAGTTGACCCCCTTGACGACGCGGCCGTTGTCGACGTCGAGGCAGGGGATGACCCGTACGGCGAGACTCACTGTGCTTCTCCTGCGTGCGCCGGCGTGCCCGGCTGCGGGCGGAACGCCTCGACCTCCACCTCGACGACCAGGCTGGGGTCGATGAAGCCGGAGACGATGATCATGGACGCGGCGGGGCGGACGGCGTCGAACAGCTCCTTGTGGGCGCGGCCCACGTCGTCCACGTCCCGGGCGTGGGTGAGGTACATCCGGGTACGCACCACGTGCTCGGCGCCCAGGCCCAGGTCCCGCAGCGCCTTCAGGGCGACCCCGAAGGCGTTCACCGTCTGCTCGTAGGGCGTGCCCGCGTCGATCACGCCGTCGATGACGGAGGTGCAGCCGGAGACCAGGACGAGCCCGGTCGGCAGCTCCACCGCGCGCGAGTAGCCGATGGTCTCCTCGTAAGGGCCACCCGAGGGGTGGCGCCTGACCGCGCCGGCGTCGTGGGTGCTCATGCGGCGACCGCCTCCAGCGCGGCCTCCAGCGTGAACGCCTCGGCGTACAGCGCCTTGCCGACGATCGCGCCCTCCACGCCCACCGGGACCAGGGCGGCGATGGCGCGCAGGTCGTCGAGGGAGGAGACGCCGCCCGAGGCGACGACCGGGCGGTCGGTGGCCGCGCAGACGTTCTTCAGCAGCTCCAGGTTCGGGCCCTGGAGCGTGCCGTCCTTGGCGATGTCGGTGACGACGTAGCGGGCGCAGCCCTCGGAGTCGAGCCGCGCGAGGGTCTCGTAGAGGTCGCCGCCGTCGCGGGTCCAGCCGCGGCCGCGCAGCGTGGTGCCGCGCACGTCGAGGCCGACCGCGATCTTCTCGCCGTGCTCGGCGATGACCTTGGCGACCCACTCGGGGCTCTCCAGGGCGGCGGTGCCGAGGTTGACGCGGGTGCAGCCGGTGGCGAGCGCGGCGGCGAGCGTGTCGTCGTCGCGGATACCGCCGGAGAGCTCCACCTTGATGTCCATCGCTTCGGCGACCTCGCGGATCAGCGCGCGGTTGTCGCCGGTGCCGAACGCGGCGTCCAGGTCGACCAGGTGGAGCCACTCGGCGCCGGAGCGCTGCCAGGCGAGGGCGGCCTCCAGCGGGGAGCCGTAGGAGGTCTCGCTGCCGGACTCGCCATGGACAAGGCGGACCGCCTGACCGTCTCGGACGTCGACCGCGGGGAGGAGTTCGAGCTTGCTCATGGCTAAAGGGTTCCGATCCAGTTCTTCAGCAGCTGGGCTCCGGCGTCGCCGGACTTCTCGGGGTGGAACTGTGTCGCCCACAGTGCGCCGTTCTCCACGGCGGCGACGAACGGCTCACCGTGGGTGGCCCACGTGACCCGCGGCGCCCGCAGGTGCGGGTTGTGCACTTCGAGCTGCCAGTCCTGGACGGCGTAGGAGTGCACGAAGTAGTAGCGCTCGTCGGCGTCGAGGCCGGCGAAGAGGGTGCTGTCCCCGGGTGCGCGGACGGTGTTCCACCCCATGTGCGGCACGATGTCGGCCTTGAGCGGCTCGACGGCGCCGGGCCACTCGTCCAGGCCCTCGGTCTCGACGCCGTGCTCGACGCCGCGCGCGAAGAGGATCTGCATGCCGACGCAGATGCCCATGACCGGGCGGCCGCCGGCGAGGCGGCGGCCGACGATCCAGTCGCCGCGGGCCTGCCGGAGCCCCTGCATGCAGGCGGCGAACGCGCCGACGCCGGGCACAAGGAGCCCGTCCGCGTTCATCGCCGTGTCGTAGTCGCGGGTGATCTCGACGTCGGCGCCCGCGCGGGCGAGGGCGCGCTCGGCGGAGCGGACGTTGCCGAAGCCGTAGTCGAAGACGACCACTTTCTTCTCTGTCATGGGGTCAGTTCCAGTAGTCGAGCCGCAGCACGCCCGCGATCAGGCAGAAGGCCGCGCTGAGGGAGAGCAGGGTGATCAGGCTCTTGCCCATGCCCTGCTTGGCGAAGGAGTAGACGCCGCCGAGCAGGAACAGGCCGACGACGATGAGGACGGTCGCGAGGCCGTTCATGACTAGAGGGCGCCCTTCGTCGAGGGGAGGATGCCGGCGGCGCGCGGGTCGCGCTCCGAGGCGTAGCGCAGGGCCCGGGCGAGGGCCTTGAACTGGCACTCCACGATGTGGTGGGCGTTGCGCCCGTACGGCACGTGGACGTGCAGGGCGATCTGGGCCTGGGCGACGAAGGACTCCAGGATGTGCCGGGTCATCGTCGTGTCGTACTCGCCGATCATCGGCGCCATCTTCTCGGGCTCGGTGTGCACGAGGTAGGGGCGGCCGGAGAGGTCGACGGTGACCTGCGCGAGCGACTCGTCCAGCGGGACGGTGCAGTTGCCGAAGCGGTAGATGCCGACCTTGTCGCCGAGCGCCTGCTTGAAGGCGGCGCCGAGGGCGAGGGCGGTGTCCTCGATGGTGTGGTGCGAGTCGATGTGCAGGTCGCCCTCGGTCTTGACGGTGAGGTCGAACAGGCCGTGCCGACCGAGCTGGTCGAGCATGTGGTCGTAGAAGCCGACGCCGGTCGCCACCTCGACCTTGCCCGTCCCGTCCAGGTCGATCTCGACGAGGACCGAGGTCTCCTTCGTCGTCCGTTCCACGCGTCCGATGCGGCTCATGCGCCAGGCTCCTGATCGTCCATTGAGGCTTTCTTCACTGCGCGGGCCGCGTCCAGGAACGCGTCGTTCTCCTCGGGGGTGCCGACGGAGACCCGCAGCCGTCCGGGCACCCCGTTGTCGCGGATGAGGACACCGCGGTCGAGGATGGACCGCCAGACCGCGTGGGGGTCCTTGAAGACGCCGAACTGGACGAAGTTGGCGTCGGCGACGGTGACGTCGAAGCCGAGCCCCTCCAGCTCGGCGACCACGCGGTCGCGTTCGCTCTTCAGTTGCTCCACGTAGCCGAGCAGGGTGTCGGTGTACTCCAGGGCGGCGAGCGCCGTGGCCTGGTTGACGGCCGACAAGTGGTAGGGCAGGCGCACCAGCTGGACGGCGTCGACCACGGCCGGGTCGGCGGCCAGGTAGCCCAGGCGCAGTCCGGCCGCGCCGAACGCCTTGGACATGGTCCGCGAGATCACCAGGTTGGGGCGGCCCTCGATCAGCGGCAGCAGCGAGGCGCCGTGGCTGAACTCGGTGTACGCCTCGTCGACGATCACCATGGCGTCCCGGCCCGCGGCCTCGTGCAGCGCGAGGACGTCCTCGGCCGCGACGGCGTTGCCGGTGGGGTTGTTCGGGCTGGTGACGAAGACGACGTGCGGCCGGTGCGTGCGGATCGCCTCGATCGCGCCGGGCACGTCGAGGGAGTAGTCCGCGGTGCGCGGGGCGCTGATCCAGCCGGTGTTGGTGCCGCGGGCGAGCAGCGGGTGCATCGAGTACGAGGGCTCGAAGCCGAGGGCGGTGCGGCCGGGGCCGCCGAACGCCTGGAGCAGCTGCTGGAGCACCTCGTTCGACCCGTTGGCCGCCCAGACCTGCCCGGTGGTGACCTTGTGGCCCGTGGTGCGGGTGAGGTACCTGGCGAGTTCGGTGCGCAGCTCGACCGCGTCCCGGTCCGGGTAGCGGTTCAGGTTCCGGGCGGCGTCGGCGACGCGCTCGGCGATCCGCGCGACGAGCGGCTCGGGCAGCGGGTAGGGGTTCTCGTTCGTGTTCAGCCGGACGGGTACGTCCAGCTGGGGCGCGCCGTACGGGGACTTGCCGCGCAGCTCGTCCCGGACGGGGAGGTCGTCGATGCCGGTCACCGCGTGGGCACCTTCCAACCGAAGCGGGCCTTGAGGGCGGCGCCGTGCGCGGGCAGGTCCTCGGCCTCCGAGAGGGTCACCACGTGGGAGGTGATCTCGGCGAGGGCGTCGCGGCTGTAGTCCACGACGTGGATGCCGCGCAGGAAGGACTGCACGGACAGGCCCGAGGAGTGGCAGGCGCAGCCGCCGGTGGGCAGGACGTGGTTGGACCCGGCCGCGTAGTCGCCGAGCGAGACCGGGGAGTACGGGCCGACGAAGACCGCGCCGGCGTTGCGCACCTTTTCGGCCACGGCGGCGGCGTCGGCGGTCTGGATCTCCAGGTGCTCGGCCCCGTAGGCGTTGACGACGGCGAGGCCGTCCGCGACGGAGTCGACGAGGACGATCGCGGACTGCTTGCCGGCGAGGGCGGGCTCGATCCGCTCCTCGCGGTGCTTGGCGACCGCGACCTGCGCCGCCAGCTCCTTGGCGACGCCCTCGGCCAGCTCCTCGCTGTCGGTGACGAGGACGGAGGCGGCGAGCGGGTCGTGCTCGGCCTGGCTGATCAGGTCGGCCGCGACGTGCACCGGGTCGGCGGTGGCGTCGGCGAGGACGGCGATCTCGGTGGGACCGGCCTCGGAGTCGATGCCGATGACGCCGGTGAAGTAGCGCTTGGCGGCGGCCACCCAGATGTTGCCCGGGCCCATCACCATCGGGGCGGGCGGGCAGGACTCGGTGCCGTAGGCGAACATCGCGACGGCGGTGGCGCCGCCCGCCGCGTACACCTCGTCGACGCCGAGCAGCGCGCAGGCGGCCAGGATCGTCGGGTGCGGCAGGCCGCCGAACTCCTTCTGGGCCGGTGAGGCGAGCGCGATCGAGGGGACCTCGGCCTCCTGCGCCGGGACCACGTCCATGATCACGGAGGAGGGGTAGACGGCGCGGCCGCCGGGCGCGTACAGCCCGACGCGGTCCACCGGGACCCACTTCTCGGTGACCGTGCCGCCCGGCACGACCTGCGTGGTCTCGGTGGTGCGGCGCTGGGCGCGGTGCACGATCCTGGCGCGCCGGATCGACTCCTCCAGGGCGGCGCGGACGGCGGGGTCGAGCGTGGCGAGGGCCTCGGTGATGGCCTCGGCCGGGACGCGCACGCTCTTGAGCGTGACGCCGTCGAACGTCGCTGCGAAGTCGATCAGCGCCGCGTCGCCGCGATGATGCACGTCCTCGCAGATCGGCCGCACCTTCTCCAGGGCGGCCGTGACGTCGAAGTCGGCACGGGGCAGCAGCGAGCGCAGGGCCTGACCCTCGGGGAGGGCGGCGCCGCGCAGATCGATTCGAGAGATCACGCACCAATTCTCTCAGACGCCCGAGCGGCACCGGCCGCCCGTATCAGTGGCTGATACACACCCGGTTTCGGCCGTTGTCGCGCGGCGGCTCCACGAGCCTTCACGGTGAGTGTTCAGACCGTCACCCAGCGGGCATGAACGGTTGTACGAAACCCGCGAGTAGCAGGTGACCGAGGGGTGCACGGGGAGGAAGAACAGGCGTGGTCGACGTGGGGAGCGGCAGTGGCGACGGGGACGTACCGGAGGGGCTGACCCCCGCGGAGGCGGGCATGTGGCTGGCCTTTCGCAACGGCACCGGCTACGACCTGCGCAGCGGGGTCGTGGCGGTGGACGACCCGCACGGCGGGCACCCCTGGGGGCCCGAGCGCAGCGTGCGGGCGCGGGTCGTGGCATGGCTGCTGCTGGACGGGCCGCCCGCCCTCTCCGGCCGGGTCCCCTCCCTCAAGCTGACCGGCCTGCAGATCACGGACGTGCTCGACCTGGCGGGCGGCGCGATCGGCCCCTACGTGGAGCTGAAGCAGTGCCGCTTCGAGAAGGAGGTGCTGGTGCCCGAGGCGCGCTTCTCGACGGTGCGGCTCGTCGACTGCTCGGTGCCGCGCCTGGAGGGGGCCCGGGTGCACACCGAGGGCGATCTGCACCTGCCGCGCTGCCGCTTCCACCACGGCATCCGGCTGAGCGACGCCCACATCGGCACAGACCTGCTGCTCAACCAGGCCGTCGTCTTCCGCGACCGGCGCGGCAAGTCGCTCATGGCGGACGGCCTCACGGTCGGGCAGGACCTCCAGGCCGAGATGGTGGAGACGCACGGCGAGGTCAGCCTGCGCGGCGCCACGGTCGGCGTCTCGCTCTCGCTGCGCGGCTGCCGGCTGAGCAACGCCCAGGGCCGGCTGGCTCTGAACGCCCCGCAGCTGACCGTCGAGCGCACGCTGTACCTGACCCCGGCGGGTCTGGGCGTGCCGCTCCTCGCCGGGGGCGTGACGCCGGCGCGCGGCACGCGGGTGCAGCGCTTCAGCTGCGTCGGCGGGATCCGGCTCGACGACGGCCGGTTCGGCGACGCGGTCGACCTGGACGCGGCCCTCTTCGTCCTGGAGGACGATCAGGAGATATCCCTGCGCCGCGTCCAGACCCCCGAGCTGCGCTTCCTCGGCGAGCGGCCGCGGCGCGGCCGGATCGTGCTCTCCGGCGCCAAGATCGTCAACCTGGTCGACAAGGCGGCCGGCTGGCCCGGCCCCGGGCAGCTGCGGATGGGCGGGTTCACCTACGAGAACCTCATCCCGTTCGGCCCCTTCCCCCTCGCCCAGCGCCTGGAGTGGGTGGCGGCCGCGACGCCGGAGTACAACCCGGAGCCCTACGAGCGGCTCGCCACCGTGCTGCGCAACAGCGGTGAGGACTCCGACGCCCGCGAGGTGCTGCTCGCCAAGCAGCGGCGGCGCCGCGAGACGCTGCCGCCGGCCGCGAAGGTGTGGGGCTACCTCCAGGACTGGACGGTCGCCTACGGGTACCGGCCGGGCCGGGCCGCGGTGTGGATGGCGGTGCTCTGGGCGGTCGGCGCGTTCGCCTTCAGCCGCGCCCCGCACCCCCCGATGAAGCCGGGCGAGGGCCCGCAGTGGAACGCGACCCTCTTCGCCCTCGATCTGCTGCTGCCGGTGATCGACCTCGGCCAGTCCAGCAGCTGGCAGCTGCGCGGCGGCTGGCAGTGGGCGGCGTCGGCCATGATCATCCTCGGCTGGATCCTGGCGACGACGGTCGCGGCGGGCACCACCCGGCTGCTGCGCCGCAACTGAGCGGGCCGGGCCCGCGGCGCCGCCGAATTGTTACCGGCGCGTAGGCAACCACCGGCCGCCCGCGACCGTCCTTCCAGCGCCATCATCGTTCCGTCCAGCGCCACCACCGTTCCGTCCGCACGCAGAGGAGGCAGCCGTGCCGTTCCTGCGTGCTCTCATCCGCACCGCCCGCATGATCCGCCACACCGGGGCCCTGGCCGCGGGCCTGCCGCCGGACGACGAGATCCTGCTCGACGCCCCGGACGAGCGCCTCGCCCCGGCCCTGGTCGCCGCGGGCCGCGGCGAGTACCGGGCCGCCGCCGAGGTCCTCGCCCACACCCGGGAGCGGGCCGAGTGGGAGAACCGCGACCGCTATGTGCTGCGCCTCGCCGCGTTCGCCGCCTCCCGCGCCGAGTGGTTCGACGCCTGGCAGCGTGCCCACCCGCACGACCCGGACCTCCTCCTGGTCAAGGCCGAGCTGGCGGTGGGCCGCGCCTTCGCCTCCCCGGCCCGGGCCGAGCTGCTGCGCGAGGTCGGCCCGCTGATCGCGGCCGCCGCCGGGGCCGACCCCCGCGACCCGGTGCCCTGGCGCGTCGCCCTGGACCACGCGCGCGGCTCGAACGCCCCGCACACCGCGTTCGAGTCCGCGTGGGCCCAGGCGGTCCGCCGCTCCCCGCACCACTACGGCTGTCACGTCGCGGCCCTCCAGTACCTCTCGGCGGCCTGGTACGGCTCGCACGCCGAGTGCTTCGACTTCGCCGAGCGGGCCGCCCAGGACGCCCTGCCCGGCTCCCTGCTCCAGGCCCTGCCCGTCCGCGCCGCCTTCGCGTACCTGACGGCGCAGGCCCCGGCGGGTGTGCCGCGCACCCGCCTCGACGCCGCCGCCGACCTCGCGATCGAGCTCTCCCGCCGGTACGACGCGGCCGACCCGTGGCCCGCCGAGGTGCGCAATCTGCTGGCCTGCGTCCTCATCGAGCTGGAGCGCTGGCCCGACGCCCTCGAACAGCTGCGGCTGCTCGGCCCGTACGCGACCTCCTTCCCCTGGGACCGGCTCGCGGACGATCCGCTGGAGCGGTTCCTGGAGCTGCGCGACGAGGTCCGCATCGAGGTCGCGGCCACCCTCCCGCTGCGCGGCGGGCCCGGCGGGGCCGGCGCCCATTAGGCTTGAGCGTCGTGACCACCGTCCGGCTTCCGCTCTTCCCGCTCAACTCGGTGCTGTTCCCGGGGCTCGTGCTCCCGCTGAACGTGTTCGAGGAGCGTTATCGCGCCCTGATGCGCGACCTGTTGAAGGCCTCTCCCAGCGATCCGTCCGGCCCCGACGCCGATCCGGCCGTCTCCGACGAGCCGCGCCGCTTCGCCGTCGTCGCGATCCGCGACGGGCACGAGGTCGCCCCCAGCGCCTCCGGCATGCCGGACGACGCCACCACCAAGGAGGCGGGCGCGGGGCCCGCGGCCGGCTTCGGCGACGACCCCCTGACGTCGTTCCACGGCACGGGGTGCGTCGCGGACGCGGCGACGATCCGCGAGCGCCCCGACGGCAGCTTCGAGGTGCTTGCCACCGGCACCCGCCGGGTGAAGCTCCTCTCGGTCGACGCCTCGGGCCCCTATCTGACCGCCGAGGTCGAGGAGCTGCCCGAGGAGGACGGCGACGAGGCGGGCGCTCTGGCGGAAGGGGTGCTGCGCGCGTTCCGCTCCTACCAGAAGCGGCTGGCCGGGGCCCGCGAGCGGTCGCTGACGACCGGCGCCGAGCTGCCCGACGACCCCTCGGTGGTGTCCTACCTGGTGGCGGCGGCCGCCGTGCTCGACGTCCCGACCAAGCAGCGGCTGCTCCAGGCCCCGGACGCGGCGTCGCGGCTCCGCGACGAGCTGCGGCTGCTGCGCGCCGAGACCGCGATCATCCGGCATCTGCCGTCGCTGCCCGCGGCGGAGCTGACGCGCCAGGCGACCAGCCGCAACTGACGTAGGGACCAGGCACGGTGGCGAAGAAGACCAAGAAGCAGCAGTCCGCGGGCACCCCCGCGACGGTGGCGCTCACCGCCGCGGGCACGGCGTTCACCGTGCACGCCTACGAGCACGACCCGGCCCATCCCTCGTACGGCGAGGAGGCCGCAGAGGCGATGGGGGTCTCCCCCGACCGGGTCTTCAAGACGCTGGTCGCCGACGTCGACGGCCGGCTGACCGTGGCGGTCGTGCCGGTGGCGGGCCAGCTCGACCTGAAGGCGCTGGCCGCGGCGGTCGGCGGCAAGCGGGCCGCGATGGCCGACCCGGCGCTCGCCGAGCGCACCACCGGGTACGTCCGGGGCGGCATCTCCCCGCTGGGCCAGCGCAAGTCGCTGCCCACGGTCATCGACGCCTCGGCGCGGCAGCACCCGACGATCTGCGTCTCGGCGGGCCGCCGCGGCCTGGAGGTCGAACTGGCCCCCGGCGACCTGGTGGCCCTGACCGGCGCGGTACTCGCTCCCGTCGGACGCGCCTGACCCCGCGGCGGACCGGGCCGCTGCGCCCGGCGCCGCCCGCACCGCTCCCCGGGAGCGCTGTTCACCGGGCGTTCGCCCGCCCGCCGCGCTCTTGACACCGCCGAAGCCGGTGCCGCACTGTCACCCTGGAGGTGGGACGTCCCACGTCACGGTCCCACCTGCGTCGCCGCACCGTCCGCGTCCGCCCGCCGACCCGACCGGGAGACCACCGCCATGACTTCGCGCGCCCCGTTTCCCGCCCCGCTCCGCGGCGTCGTCCCGCCCCTGGTCACGCCGCTGACGCCGGAGGGCGAGGTGGACATCGCCTCGGTGCGACGGCTGGCCGGGCACCTCGTCGACGCCGGGGTGCACGGTCTGTTCCTGCTGGGCTCCAGCGGCGAGGCGGCCTACCTCACGGACCTCCAGCGGCGCACCGCCCTGGAGGCCGCGGTGGAGGCGGCGGCGGGCCGGGTGCCGGTGCTCGCCGGGGTCATCGAGACGACGACCGCACGGGTCCTGGAGCGGGCGAAGGACGCGGTGCGGGCGGGCGCGGACGCGCTGGTCGCCACCGCGCCGTTCTACACCCGCACGCACCCGGCCGAGGTCGGGAGCCACTTCCGGCGGCTGCGGTCCGGCACGGGGCTGCCGGTGTTCGCCTACGACATCCCGTCCGCGGTCCACACCGAACTGGGCCGGGACACCGTCCTCGCGCTGGCCGCCGACGGCACGCTCGCCGGGCTCAAGGACTCCAGCGGCGACGAGGGCTCCCTGCGCCGCCTGCTCGGCCCGCTGCGCGCCGCGGCCCCCGCCTTCGCCGTACTCACCGGCGCCGAACTGACCGTGGACGGCGCCCTGCTGGCCGGCGTCGACGGCGTCGTTCCCGGACTCGGCAATGTGGACGCCCACGCCTACGTACGGCTCTACGCGGCCGCCCGCGCCGGCGACTGGGAGACCGCCCGGCGCGAACAGGACCGGCTCGCCGCACTGTTCGCGATCGTCGACGCGGGCGACCCGGCCCG
The DNA here is from genome assembly GCF_040611655.1 of Streptomyces sp. NPDC006552. Taxonomy (NCBI): domain Bacteria; kingdom Bacillati; phylum Actinomycetota; class Actinomycetes; order Kitasatosporales; family Streptomycetaceae; genus Streptomyces; species Streptomyces sp. NPDC006552. The sequence goes on along the minus strand of NZ_JBEXOS010000013.1, from coordinate 57,308 downwards.
GATGGGCGGTTCGTCGTCGGCGCTCGGCGCGTTCAAGGCGGCCGTCCACCTCCAGGGGATCATCGGCTGCCCGGCGACCGCGGCGCCGCAGGTCCCGCTGGACGCCTCCGAGCTGGCCCGGGTCCGGCGCCTGCTCGTCGGAGCGGGTCTGCTCCCCGGCCGGCCGTAGCCCTCAGACCTGCGTGCCCGGCGGCTCCTGCGCGGGGCGCGGGGCGTGGTCGTAGTAACCGGCGTACGGGTCGGGGTCGCGGGGGCCGAAGAGGCCGGTGAGCCCGAGGTGGACCACCAGGGCGGCCAGCGGCCAGGCGAGCAGCGCCCCCTTGGCCTTCAGTTCGAGCGGGGCGTCGAAGACGATGCCCTTGCCGAGCTGCTTGGCGTGCGCGGCCACGTCCTGCGTGGGCCCGAGCCAGATCCCGAACCGCCAGGCGAGCAGGCCCCCGAGCAGGCTGCCCAGGGTGAGTCCGACGACCAGCGGGACGCCGCCGCGCCGGCGCCACAGGAAGACCGCCAGGCCGGCCAGCACGCCGAACGCGAGGCCGAGCAGAGTGAACGTTCCGTCGATCCCGATGGCCTGTTCGCCCTCGGTGTCCTTGAGGTAGACCGCCGTACTGTCCGACACGAGCGGGATCCGCGGCGCGAGCCACAGCCACAGCGCGCCCAGCAGCAGGCCGGTGAGCGCGACCGCGACCGTCACGAGGGCGGCCTCGCGCAGCTCGGTCCGCAGCCCGGGTCCGTCCTGCGCGTGCTGCGGCGCGGGGGGCAGGTGCCCGGTCATCGGGTCGGGGGCCTGCCAGGGGTCCCCGTGCCCGTTGTCGTGCGGGGGCTGATGAGGCGGCGGCGTCAGCGGTGCGGTCACCCTGCCATCGTGCCAGGCGTGCCCGCCGGGCGCGTCACCGGACGGCTGCCCGGCGGTAGGCCCAGGTGGCCACGGCCAGGGAGGCGACGCCGACGGCCGCGCAGACGCCGAGGTCGAGCAGGACGGTGGGCCAGTCGGGGTGGCCGCCGAAGGTCCGCGCGAGGGCCTCGACGCCGTACGTCGAGGGCAGCAGGTCCCGCGCGTACCGCACGGCCTGCGGCATCCGGTCGGCCGGCAGCACGCCGAGCAGCAGCGCCGCGGACATGCCCAACTGGCCGAGCAGCGTGGCCAGTTCGGGCCGGGGCGCGAGCAGCCCGAGGGCGGCGCCGAGCCCGGCGAGGGCGGCTCCGGCCAGCGGGATCACCGCGGCCAGCACCCACAGGTGGGTCAGCGGCAGGTCGAACATGGCGCAGCCGGCGACCGCGGTGACGACGGTGCCGGGCACGGTGAACGAGGCGTAGGCGCCCGCGACGCCGAGCACCACGGAGGCGGGCGGCACGGGCAGGGTCGCGTAGTGGTCGAGGCCGCCGGCCGCGCGCAGCTGCCCGAAGTACTGGGCGAGCAGGTTGAGCGCGACGAAGGCGACGACCAGCACGGCGGAGCCGGCGACGACGGCCCGCGCCTCACCGCCGCCCCGGTCGACGACGCCGCGCATCAGGATCATGATCCCGATGGACTGGAAGGTCGCCACGAACAGCAGCGGGATGCGGGCCACCCGGGCCCGGGAGAGCTGGGCGCGGTAGACCGCGGCGAGCGAGGGCAGGAACCGGGCCCGGGGGGCGAGCCCGTCGTCGGCGGTCACGGCCGGCGGCCGGTGCCGGCGCTCGCGCACGGCTTCCGTGGATACGGCGGTCATGCCTTCACCAGGCCCTTCACACTGCTGCGGCTGCCGCCGAGTGCCAGATAGACGTCCTCCAGGCTCGGCGTGGCGAGCGTGAAGTCGTCGAGGGAGTCGAAGGCCGGGCCGCCGGTGACCGCGGCGACCGCGGCCCGGGCCGCGTCCGGCGCCAGCCGCAGCGACCAGCGCCGTCCGGCCTCCACGGCGTGCTCGCGCAGCCGGGCGACCTCGGGCAGCTGGAGGGGCGCCTTCTCCCGCCACACCAGCTCGACCCGCACCTCCCCGGCGACGCGGTCCTTGAGCCCGGCCGGGGAGTCGCAGGCGATGACCCGTCCGGCGTCCAGGACGGCGACGCGGTCGAGGACGGTCTCGGCCTCGATGACGTTGTGGGTGACCAGCAGCACGGTCGTGCCGCGCTCGGCCCGGCGCCGGTCCACCGCGGCCCACACGGCGCGCCGGGCGACGGGGTCCATGCCCGTGGTGGGTTCGTCGAGCACGAGCAGGGGCCGCTCGCCGACGAGGGCGGCGGCGAAGCAGGCCAGGCGCCGCTGGCCGCCCGAGAGCTTCTTGAGCGGGCGCGAGGCCAGCGGGGTGAGCCCCAGCTCCTCCAGGACGGCGTCCCGCTCGGCGCGGGCCGCGCGCAGGGGGAGCCCGCGCAACCGGCCGGTGGTCTCGGCGGCGAGGGAGACGGTCAGCTCGTCCAGGGCGGTCGACTCCTGGCCGAGGTAGGCGAGGATCCGCGCGGCCCGCTCGGGGTGGCGCACGATGTCGTGGCCGAGGATCTCCACGCTGCCGGTGTCGGGGCGCATCAGCCCGGTCAGCTGCCGCACGAGGGTGGACTTGCCGGCGCCGTTCGGCCCGAGCAGCCCGAAGATCTCCCCGCGGCGGATGGAGAGCCGGACGTCGTCAGTGGCCCGCACCGGCGGGGCGGCGGGGACCCCGCGCCGCCCGCGGACGGCCGGGTAGGTCTTGCTGAGACCGCGCACCGCGCACACCACAGCGGCCCGTTTGTGGTCCGGGGCGGCATCATCGGTGCGCGTACTCACGAGGAACGAGAGTACGGGGTCCGGGCCGCCTCATTGCGCGCGGGGCCGGACAAATGAGGCGGGCGGCGGCGCCGGGCAGGGCCGGGAGCCGGTCGCCGGGGCGTCCCCCGCCCGCGCGGGTCGTCACTCCCCGGCGGTGGCGTGCTCCGCGGTGCGCACGTCGATCTCGCGCCAGAACCCGGCCCGGATCGCGTACCGGTCGTGCTCGTCGATCTGGTCGTCCTTGTGGGCGAGGAGGCCGAAGCGCGCCGCGTAGCGCAGCAGCTCGCCGTCGATGCGGTGCGGCACCCGCGGGTACATGCCGCCCAGCTTGGCGAGCCGGGCCGGGTCGGCGAGGCGCGCCATCCACCGGCGGGCGAAGACCTGGCCCACCTCGTAGGGGTCGCCGCTGACCGCGGTGATGTCCTCCTCGCGGTCGGCCCAGCGCTGCTCCGCGGTGGTGAGCTGGGCGAGGGTGGGCAGGGAGGCCGCCTCCGGGGGCTCACCGCCGCCGCCGGGGCGCTCCACCCACCCTTTGTCGGAGGACCAGCGCAGCGTCGCGTTCGTGGGGTGCTGGGCGGCCGGTGCGGCGGTCGTGCCGGGGCCGCGCAGGGCCGCCAGGTCCTTGGGGGTGGGGACGCCCTTGACGGCGGCGGCGCGCTCCTCCGCCTCGCTCTGCGGGCGGGCGGCGGGCTCGTGCTGGGCGGGCGGCGCGTCGGCGCCCTCGTCGACCGGGCGTCCGGCCTGGGCGTGGGCGGCCTCGGGCAGCGGCGCGGAGAGGATCGCGGCGATCTCGGGGCGCGGCACGGGCTGCGGGGCGCAGACCCCGCCCAGCTCCTTGGCGCGGACGGCCTTGGTGATCCAGACCCGGTCGAGCACGCGCCGCTCGTCGGCCTCGGCGACCAGGTCCTCGGACTGGTTGTAGTCGCCGTCGGCGGCCTGCACGGCCCACAGGTGGACGGCGACGCCGTGTTCCTTGGCGGCCATCATGCCGGGCAGCAGATCGCCGTCGCCGGTGACCAGGACCACGTCGGAGCAGGCGCGGTTGCGGGCCAGTTCGGTCAGCTCGGCGTGCATGGCCGCGTCGACGCCCTTCTGCGCCCAGCGGCCGTCGCTGCGGGTCAGAGCGCCGAGCCGGACGGTGACGCGGGGCATCACGCGCAGCCTGCGGTGCTCGGGCTGCGGAACCCGGTCGGGGGCGCCGTCGAACCAGTAGATGCGCAGCAGCTGGCGCTCGGTCTCGCTCTCGGCGCGCTCGCGCAGGCCCTGGATGAGGGCGGCGTGGTCGACGTGGATGCGGGAGCGGGAGGGCTCGCCGGCCAGGAGACTCGCGGCGGCCCCCAGGAGATACCCGGCATCCACCAGGACGATGCAGCGGTCCACGCGATCCACCCTCTTTCGCCGACTTACGACAGTCCGGACGCGCTCACGGGGCGGCGCCCGCGGGTTCGCTTCGGGTTTCCTTCGAGTCTGCCCGACGGCACGGGGGTTAACGGCCCGAACTCGATCTTCGGCGTGGCGGATGCGGTGAAGGCGCGCCGGGTGCGCCTCGATCCCCCGTGTCACGCACGGTAATTGCCCGATATGCGATCTTTATCAGGCTATGTGAATCTGAACGCGAACCTGGCCCCGAGATCTCCCAATCTCCCCCCAATAGGAGGCAGATCAATATGGCCAAGAACAAGAATCGCAAGCAGTCCGGCGACCAGAACCGCTCGTCCGGTGCGGAGCGCGGCCGCGAGGAAGTCCAGAAGTCCACCATGGAGGCCCAGTCGACGTCGCAGGCGACGCTGGAGCCGCAGGCGATGGGCAGCCCGTCGGACGTCGCCCGTAAGCACAAGAAGCGCTTCGGGCACAACTGACGCACCGCCTAAGGCATTTGGTACGTGACGAGGGGCGCACCCAGGATCCGGGGTGCGCCCCTCGACGTACGGACGGCGGCGGTGGCGGGCCGGGTCAGCCGGCCAGGCAGGCCGGGCCGAGCAGCACCTTCAGGTCGCCGTAGAGCGCCGGGTCCGGCTTCACGCGGTGCCGGTCGAGCCGCAGGACCGTGGTCTTGCGCGGCCCCTGGAGCTTGATCCGCACCTCGCTGTCGCCCCGGTGGTTGCTGAGGATCTCGCCGAGGCGGCTGATCATCGGCGGAGTGACCTTGAGCGCCGGGATGGTGAGGACCACGGGCGCGTTGGTGCCCGCGTTCGACAGGTCGGGGACCTGCATCTCCATGGCGACGAGGCGGGGCACGTCCTCGCGCTTGTCGAGGCGGCCCTTGACGAACACCACGGCGTCCTCGACGAGTTGGGTCGAGACCAGCTGGTAGGTCGCCGGGAAGAACATGCACTCGATGGAGCCGGCGAGGTCCTCGACGGTGGCGATCGCCCAGGCGTTGCCCTGCTTGGTCATCTTGCGCTGCAGGCCCGAGATGATGCCGCCCACGGTGACCACGGCGCCGTCGGAGAAGTCGCCGCCGGTCAGCTGACCGATACCGGCGTCCGCCTTGTCGGAGAGCACGTGCTCCAGGCCGAAGAGCGGGTGGTCGGAGACGTACAGGCCGAGCATCTCCCGCTCCTGGGCGAGCAGATACGTCTTCTCCCACTCGTCGGTGGAGAACTCGACGTCGAGCCCGAACCCCGGTTCGCTGCTGTCCGCCTCACCCATGCCGCCGAAGAGGTCGAACTGTCCCTCGGCCTCCTTGCGCTTGACCGCGACGACATTGTCGATCATCGGCTCGTACTGCGCGGTGAGGCCCTTGCGGGTGTGCCCCATCGTGTCGAACGCACCGGCCTTGATGAGCGATTCGGTGGTGCGCTTGTTGCAGGCGGCGGCCTCGACCTTGTCGAGGTAGTCGGGGAACGACTCGAACTTCCCCTTCGCCTTGCGCGAGCGGATGATCGAGTCCACCACGTTCGTCCCGACGTTGCGGACCGCCTCCAGGCCGAAGAGGATCACGTCGTCGCCCTGGGCGGCGAAGTTGTGGAGCGACTCGTTCACGTTCGGCGGCAGGACCCGGATGCCCATGCGGCGGCACTCGTTCAGGTAGACCGCGGACTTGTCCTTGTCGTCCTTGACGGACGTGAGCAGCGCCGCCATGTACTCGGCCGGGTAATTGGCCTTCAGGTACGCGGTCCAGTAGGTGACCAGACCGTACGCGGAGGAGTGCGCCTTGTTGAACGCGTAGCCGGCGAACGGCACCAGGACGTCCCACAGGGCCTGGATCGCCGCGTCGGAGTAGCCGTTCTTCTTCGCGCCCTCCTGGAAGAGGACGAAGTTCTTCGCCAGCTCCTCGGGCTTCTTCTTGCCCATCACGCGACGGAGGATGTCGGCCTCGCCGAGCGAGTACCCGGCGATGATCTGGGCGGCCTTCTGCACCTGCTCCTGGTACACGATGAGGCCGTAGGTCAGGCCGAGCGTCTCCTTCAGGGGCTCTTCGAGCTCCGGGTGGATCGGCGTGATCTCCTGGCGGCCGTTCTTGCGCTCCGCGTAGTTCGTGTGCGAGTTCATGCCCATCGGGCCCGGCCGGTACAGGGCCGAGACGGCGGAGATGTCCTCGAAGTTGTCGGGCTGCATCTGGCGCAGCAGCGAGCGCATCGGACCACCGTCGAACTGGAAGACGCCGAGCGTGTCACCGCGGCAGAGCAGTTCGAAGGTCTTGGGGTCGTCGAGCGGGAGCGAGAGCATCTCCAGGTCGATGCCCTTGTTGGCGCGGACCATCTTGACGGCGTCGTCCATGATGGTGAGGTTGCGCAGGCCCAGGAAGTCCATCTTGAGCAGGCCGAGCGACTCGCACTGCGGGTAGTCCCACTGCGTGATGGTGACGCCGTCGGTGTGCCGGGTCCACAGCGGGGCGTGGTCGACGATCGGCTCGCTGGACATGATCACGCCGGCCGCGTGCACGCCCATCTGCCGGACCAGGCCCTCGACGCCCTTGGCGGTGTCGATGACCTTCTTGACGTCCGGCTCGTTCTCGTACATCCCCCGGATCTCGCCAGCCTCCCCGTAGCGGGGGTGCTGCGGGTCGGTGATGCCGGAGAGGTCGATGCCCTTGCCGAGGACGTCGGCGGGCATCGCCTTGGTGAGCCGGTCCCCCATCGCGTACGGGTAGCCGAGCACGCGCGCGGAGTCCTTGATCGCGTTCTTGGCCTTGATCTTTCCGTACGTGCCGATCATGGCGACCTTGTCGGCGCCGTACTTCTCGGTCACGTACCGGATCACCTCGACGCGCCTGCGCTCGTCGAAGTCGATGTCGACGTCGGGCATGGAGACGCGCTCGGGATTGAGGAACCGCTCGAAGATCAGTCCGTGCGTGATCGGGTCGAGGTCGGTGATGCCCATGGCGTACGCGACGATCGAGCCGGCCGCGGAGCCGCGGCCGGGGCCGACCGCGATGCCGTTGTTCTTCGCCCACATGATGAAGTCGGCGACGACCAGGAAGTACCCCGGGAACCCCATCTGGATGATGATGTCCATCTCGTACTCGGCCTGCTTCTGCCGGTCCTCGGGGACGCCGCCCGGGTAGCGGCGCTCCATGCCGCGGCGGACCTCCTCCTGGAACCAGGTGACCTCGGTGAAGCCGTCGGGGATCTCGAACTTCGGCATGAGGTCGCGCTTCTCGAACATGCCGGTGGTGTCGATCTGCTCGGCGACCAGGAGCGTGTTGCGGCACCCCTCCTGCCAGGCGTCCGAGGAGTCGACGGCGTACATCTCGTCCGTCGACTTCAGGTAGTAGCCCGTCCCGTCGAAGCGGAAGCGGTCCGGGTCGGAGAGGTTCTTGCCGGTCTGGATGCACAGCAGGGCGTCGTGGGCGGTCGCCTCGTGCGCGTACGTGTAGTGCGAGTCGTTCGTCACCAGCGGCGGGATGCCGAGCTTCTTGCCGATCTCCAGGAGGCCGTCGCGGACCCGGCGCTCGATCTCGATGCCGTGGTCCATCAGCTCCAGGAAGTACCGGTCCTTGCCGAAGATGTCCTGGTACTCGGAGGCGGCCTTCAGGGCCTCGTCGAACTGGCCGAGGCGAAGGCGGGTCTGCAGCTCACCGGAGGGGCAGCCGGTGGAGGCGATCAGGCCCTCGCTCCACTGCGCGATCGTCTCCTTGTCCATGCGCGGCCACTTCTGGAGCCAGCCCTCGGCGTACGCGTCCGAGGAGAGCTTGAAGAGGTTGTGCAGCCCCGTCCTGTTCGCCGCCCAGATCGTCTTGTGCGTGTAACCGCCCGAGCCGGAGACGTCGTCGCGCTTCTGGTGCGGCTGGCCCCACTGGATCTTGCGCTTGTTGCGCCGCGACTCGGGGGCGACGTACGCCTCGATCCCGATGATCGGCGTGACGCCCGCCTTCTGCGCCGAGTGGAAGAAGTCGTACGCCCCGTGCAGGTTGCCGTGGTCGGACATCGCGATGTGCGTCATGCCCATCTCGTTGCACGCGTCGAACATGTCCTTCAGCCGCGCGGCACCGTCCAGCAGCGAGTACTGGGTGTGGACGTGCAGGTGCGTGAAGGGCGGCTTTGTCACGGGTGGGGCTCCAATGGCGAACAAGGGGCGAACGCGGCGGGGACAGCTTGGAAGTCTACGACCGCGAGGTGACAGCCGACGGGCACTCCGGAGTACGGTCGGTCGTTGGACAGGGCAGGACGCCCGTCCTGCGTGTCATACGAGCCCACGCACCATCTGTACCAGGAGGCACCCGGCGATGTCGGTCCCGCAGCCCACCGCTGAGCAGCGCGGCGAGGAGATCCTCGCCGTCTTCGACACCGCCTTCGGCGAACTCCTCGCGGCGGACCCCGCCGCGTTCCGGGTCAAGTTCCGCAAGATGGCCGCTTCGGCGTTCGCGTTCTACCGCGGCACGGCCTGCCTGTTCTACCGCGACGTGGAGCGCGAGCAGCACGGCGGCCCCTACCTGGACGACCGCACCAGCCGGGTGTGGATCCACGGCGACCTGCACGCGGAGAACTTCGGCACGTACATGGACGCGACGGGCCGGCTGATCTTCAATGTGAACGACTTCGACGAGGCGTACGTCGGCCCGTTCACCTGGGACCTCAAGCGGTTCGCCGCCTCCGTGGCGCTGATCGGCTACGCGAAGGCGCTGGGCGACGACCAGATCACCGGCCTGGTGCGCACGTACGCGGCGGCCTACCGCGAGCGCGTCCACGCGCTGGCCACGGGCGCCAAGAGCGACGAGGTGCCGCCCTTCACGCTGGACACCGCCGAGGGCCCGCTCCTGGACGCGCTGCGCGACGCCCGCTCGCTGACCCGTTTCGGGCTGCTCGACTCGATGACCGTGATCCGCGACTTCGAGCGCCGGTTCGCCGACGGCGGCGGCTCCATCGAGCTGGACGCGGCGACGCGGTACAAGGTCCTCGCGGCCTTCGACGGGTACCTGGAGACGCTGCCGGACTCCTCGCTGACCCGCCCGGACTCGTACCGCGTGAAGGACGTGGTCGGGCGGCGCGGCATCGGGATCGGCTCCGCGGGCCTGCCCTCGTACAACATCCTGCTGGAGGGCAACAGCGACGCGCTGGAGAACGACGTCGTGATCTACATGAAGCAGGGCCAGACCCCGGCCGTCTCCCGGCACATCACCGACCCGGCGATCCGCGCCTACTTCCAGCACGAGGGCCACCGCACGGTCATCTCGCAGCGCGCCCTGCAGGCGCACGCCGACCCGTGGCTGGGCTGGACCGAGCTGGACGGCTCCGGCCAGCTCGTCGCCGAGGTGTCGCCGTACGCGGTGGACCTGGACTGGGGCGACATCGACGACCCGGAGGAGATCGCGGCGGTCGTCGCGGACCTCGGCCGGGCCACGGCGGCGATGCACGCGGCCGCGGACGACCAGTCCGGCGAGTCGCTCGTACCGTTCTCCACGGAGCGCGCCATCGACGCGGCGATCGCCGCCGACGAGGACGGCTTCGCGGATCTGCTGGTCGACTTCGCGCACACGTACGGGGCCCGCGCGCGTGCGGACCACCAGATCTTCGTGGACCTGTTCCGCAACGGCCGCATCCCGGGGCTGCCCGCCTAGGCCCGCACGATTCCATAACGCACAGGCACCCTTTAGCCATCGCCTACCGCCGGTCATGGCACACTCTGCCGCGATGGACGACATATCCGGGATTCAGCTCAGAGCCGTGCGCGCGGCCCTCTTCACGGCGTTCGTCGTGACGCTCTCCGCCGCGTCGCACGTCCTGCTGTCCCGGGCCCCGCTGCCGCTCACGCCGGTCGCCGTGACCGGCGTCGCCGTCTTCGGGCTCGCCTACGCGCTGGCCGGCCGGGAGCGTGGCTTCGGCCGGATCGCGGCGCTGCTCGTCCCGCTGGAACTGGCCGCCGACACGGTCTTCACCACCGGCCAGCACGTCTGTTACGGCGAGGCGGGCGGCCCGGTCGCCGGGCCGCTGCGCTCGTTCGGCTTCGACGTGCTGTGCGGCGGCAGCGTCGGCGCCCCGCTGGCCCGGATGACCGGTGGTACCGGTGACCGGGCCGCCGCCCTGCTCGCCCACAGCGACCCGGCGGCGTCCTGGCTGCTGCTCGGCGCGCACGTCGCGGTCGGGCTGCTCGCGGCGGGCTGGCTGCGCCGCGGTGAACAGGCCCTGGCCCAGCTGCTGCGCGCGGTCGCCGTGTTCGCGTTCCGCCCGCTGCTGATCGCCTGCGCCGCGGCCGGGGCCCACCTGGAGCCCGCACCGCGCCGGCCGCGCCCCGCCGCCGCCGTGCCGGCCGCCCGCGCGCGTATCCGGCTGCACTCCGTGGGACGGCGCGGACCGCCGTGCCCGGCCGTCTGAAGCCGGCGCACGACAGTCCCGAACCCCTTTCTGACATCCACGGAGCAGACAGATCATGAGCAAGCGCAACAGCCAGCAGGCGAAGTCGGCGGCCCGCGAGCGGCTGCGAGTCGAACGCGAACGGCAGGCCAAGAAGGACAAGGCGAAGCGGCAGGCGATCGTCGCCGGTTCCGTCGTTGCCGTCCTCGCGATAGCCGGCGTCGTGAGCTACCTGGTGGTCCAGGGCAACAAGCCGTCCCACTGGGAGCAGGCCCTGGACGCCAAGAGCGCCGACGTCGTCGCGCCCGCGCACACGACGGGCAAGGACGGTACGACCGTCGTCATCGGCAAGGACAGCGCCAAGAAGACCCTGAAGCTCTACGAGGACTCGCGCTGTCCCATCTGCGCCTCCTTCGAGCAGACGGTCGGTCCCACCGTCCTCAAGGACGTCGACGACGGCAAGTACAAGATCCAGTACGTCGGCGCCACCTTCATCGACGGCGACAGCACGGGCAAGGGACAGATCGGCAGCAACGGCGAAGGCTCCAAGAACGCCCTGAGCGCGCTCGGCGCCGCCCTGAACGTGAGCTCGGACGCCTTCCTCGACTACAAGGCGGCCCTCTACTCGAAGCAGTTCCACCCCGAGGAGACGGACGACAAGTTCAAGAGCGACGATTACCTGATCAAGGTCGCGAACACGGTCGACGCCCTGAAGAACGACAAGGCGTTCCAGAAGGACGTCAAGAACGGCACCTATGACGAGTGGGCGATGAAGATGTCCACGACGTTCGACAAGAACAAGGACGGCGTCAACGGCACCCCGAGCCTCGTCATGGACGGCAAGAAACTGACCGGGTCGGACGGGCAGAACGCCCCGATGACGGTGGCCGAGTACAAGACGGCGCTCGACAAGGCCCTCAAGGCCTGAACCGCGCCAGGAGGGCCTTCGCCTGCTGAAGGCCCCTAGAGCGCGTCCAGGAAGCCGAGCGCCACCCGCCAGGTGGCCTCGGCGGCCTGCGCGTCGTGGTCCGGCAGCTCCGGGTCGGTGTAGAGATGACCGGCCCCGGCGTACCGGTAGACCTCCACGTCCGCCCCCGCCCGCCCCATCTGCAGATACCACGCGGTCAGCCAGTCGTCCGTCTCGAACGGATCGGGCTCGGCGACGTGCAGCTGGACCGGCAGCTCGTCGACGGAGGCGTTCGCGGCCAGGTCGGACGTGCCGTGCAGGAGCAGCAGCCCCCGCGCCTTCTCGTCGCCGAGGGCGAGGGTCTGCGCGACCGCGGCGCCGAACGAGAACCCCGCGTACACCAGGCCGCGGTCGGAGTAGGGCGCGGCGGCCAGCACGGCCCGCTTGAGCAGTTCGTCCTTGCCGATCCGGTCCCGGTGGGCCATGCCCTCCTCGACCGTGTCGAAGGTCCGCCCCTCGAAGAGATCCGGGGTCCACACCTCGTGCCCGGCGCCGCGCAGCCGGTCGGCGGCGGCCTCCACCGCGGGCCGCAGTCCGTACGTGGAGTGGAAAAGCATGATGTTCATGGGGCCCATGGTGCCAGGAACGCCACAGGTTAGAGCAGGCCGATCCCGGTTACGGTCGAGGGATGGAGAACGTACTGCGCCCGCTGATCGTTGTCGGTGGCTCGGTCGTGCTCACACTCCTTCTCGGGTGGGCCGTCGACCGTCTGCTGCAACGCACCGACCGACGCCACCACGAGACTCCACTGTGGGGACTGCTGCGCCGCTGCCGCCTGCCCTTCCAGTTCACGCTCTGCGCGGCCCTGCTGAGAGGCTCCTACGACCAGGCCGAGCTGACGAAGGAGCACTCCGCCGGGGTCGGCCAGGCGCTCACCCTGGTCCTGATCGGCGCCACCGCCTGGCTGGTCGTGCGGATCGCGACCGCCGTCGTCGAATCGTCCTACGCCCGCTACGCCACCAGCCACCGTGACGCGGCCCGGGTCCGCCGGGTGCGGACCCAGGTCACCCTGATCCAGCGCATCGTTATCGCGGTGGTCGGCGTCGTGGCGGTCTCCGCGATGCTGCTGACCTTCCCCGCCTTCAAGGCCGCGGGCGCCTCCCTGCTGGCCTCCGCGGGCATCCTGGGCATCGTGGCCGGTGTCGCCGCCCAGTCGACGCTCGGCAACCTCTTCGCCGGCTTCCAGATCGCCTTCGGCGACATGGTGCGGATCGGCGACACCGTCGTGGTCGACGGCGAGTGGGGCACCATCGAGGAGGTCACCCTCACCTACCTCGCCGTCCGGACCTGGGACGAGCGCCGGATCACCATGCCGGTGTCGTACTTCACATCGAAGCCGTTCGAGAACTGGTCGCGCGGCGGCTCCCAGATGACCGGCACCGTCTTCTTCCACCTGGACCACAGCGCCCCGGTGCCGCTCATGCGCGAGAAGCTGCACGACATCCTGCTCGACTGCGCCGCCTGGGACGGCCGCGACTGGAGCCTGGCCGTGACCGACTCCACGCCCAGCACGATGCAGGTCCGCGCCGTGGTCACCGCCAAGGACGCGGACGACATCTGGACGGTACGGGTCCGGGTGCGCGAGCAGCTGCTCCGCTGGCTGACCGACCACCACCCCTACGCGCTGCCCCGGGTCAACACGGCGACGGCCCTGATCGCCCCCGGGGAGATCGGCACGACCCTGCCGACCCGCGACCTCATCCGCAACGGCCACGCGCCCCGCACCGGCCGGGGCTGACCGCCCGCCGTCCGCCGGAGCCGGCCCTCAGCGCAGGCTCCGTACGTCCAGCTGCCGCAGCACCCGGTCGACGACCTCCGGGTCGGCGCCGGGCTCGCTGCGCGCGGCGAGCACCTCGTGCCGGGCCGCCGAGAGCATCTCGTTCTGGATCCGGCGCACCCGCTTGATCCGGGCGAACCGTTTGGCCTGGGACGCGCGCCGCTCCTCGGCCCCCAGCTCCGGATTGATCCGCAGCCCGATGTCGTAGGCGCGGCGCAGCATCTGCTCCTGCACGTCCTCCGGCAGCTCCTCGACCTCCTCGATCTCCTTGAGCCGGCGCTTCGCGGCCTTCGCGGCACGCAGGGCGAGGTCCTTCTCGTACTCCTGCTCCAGTTCGGTGTCGGCCTGCACCCCGAGCTTCTTCACCAGCCACGGCAGGCTGAGCCCCTGGAGCACCAGGGTCGCCATGATGACGCCGAAGGCGATGAAGACGATCTCGTCGCGCTTGGGGAAGGGCGAGTCGTCGTCCATGGTCAGCGGGATGGCGAGGGCCAGGGCTACGGAGGCCACCCCGCGCATCCCGGACCACCACATGATGACGGTCTCGCGCCAGCTGACCGGGATCTCCTCGGCGACGTCGCGCCGCGCGTGCAGCCGCTGGGTCACCCAGGTCATCGGCAGCAGCCACAGCAGGCGGACGACGATCACGACCCCGACGACCGCGGCCGACCAGCCGAGCATCTGGCCCCAGTGGCCCTCCGCGGTGCGGACGACGTTGTGGACCTCCAGGCCGATCAGGCCGAAGGCGACGCCGGTGACCAGGGTGTCGACGACGTCCCAGAAGGCGCGGCCGGTCAGCCGCGTGAGCACGTCGTCGGCGTCGAAGGCGCGCTCGGCCAGGAACATGGCGGTGGTCAGCACCGCGAGCACACCCGAGCCCCTCAGCTCCTCGGCCAGCACGTAGGAGGCGTACGGGACCAGGAGGGTGAGCCCGATCTGGAGGGTGGCGTCGCCGAGGTAGCCCATCAGCCGGTTGGCGGTCCAGCCGAGGGCGACCCCGACGGCGACGGCGACGACCGCGGAGAGGACCAGCTGGAGCGCGGCGTGCGGCAGCGAGAAGCTGCCGCTGACGGCGGCGGCGATCGCGACGTGGTAGAGCACGATCGCGGTCACGTCGTTGAACAGTCCCTCGCCCTCCAGGATCGACACCAGGCGCCGGGGCAGGCCGAGTTGGCCGGCGACGGCGGTCGCGGCGACCGGGTCGGGCGGCGCCACCAGCGCGCCGAGCGCCACGGCGGCGGCGAGCGGCAGCCCCGGCACCACGGCGTTCGCGATGAGGGCGACCGCGGCGGTGGTGACGAAGACGAGCGCGACGGCCAGCAGGAAGATGGGCCGTCTGTTCGCCGCGAACTGGCGCCACGAGGTGCGGTGCACGGCCGCGTAGAGCAGGGGCGGCAGGACCAGCGGGAGGATCAGGTCCGGTGGGACGTCGACGTTCGGGACGGCCCGGATCAGCGCGAGGACGATGCCGAGCAGCGTCATCAGGACCGGCGCCGGCAGCCCGAGCCGGTCGCCGAGCGGCACGCTCAGGACGGCCCCGAGCAACAGCACGAACAGCAGGGCCAATTGATCCACGGGTGCTCCGGCCAAGGTCGACGATCAAGAACGTTCGGCCTCCAGAGTGCCACGCCGCCCCGTCCCGACCGGTGATCATCCGGGCCCCGTCGAGCATGCGGCTCCGCCGCAGCCCCAGGTAGGGAGAAGCGCCCCTGGAACGGCGCACGCAGTGCGCATTTCAGGGGCGCGGGAAACTGCGCGACCAGCCACGACGAAAGCGGCACCCGACCGCTACGCCAGAGACTTCCTCATCGCCAGATGAGGAATCCCGGCGTCCGGGAACTCGGGGCCGTACGCGACGTACCCCAACCGCTCGTAGAACCCCAGCGCATGCGTCTGCGCATGAAGGTCGACCGCGGTCATCCCCCGGCCCCGGGCAGCCTCCTCGACGGCCGCCACCAGCGCCGCACCCACGCCAAGACCCCGCGCGACCTTCAGCACGGCCAACCGCCCGAGCGCCCCGACATCCGGTGCCCCGCCGTTCTTGGCCGCCGCGGCCTCACCCGTCAGCAACCGCCCCGCGCCGAGCGGCAGCCCGTCGTCCTCCCGCACCGCCAGCACATGGACCGCCCCGGCGTCGTACGCGTCGTACTCAAGATCCTCCGGCACGCCCTGTTCCTCGACGAAGACCTCCCGGCGCACGGCGAAGCAGGACGCGCGGTCCGCGTCGGTCGCGGCGACGCGGACGGCGTACCCCGGCGCCGAGCTCACTCGCTCTCCGCCCGCACCCGGTCCAGCGCGACCTGGAGGTCCTCGGGATACTCGCTGGCGAACTCGACCCACTGCCCGTCCGCCGGGTGCTCGAAGCCGAGCCGCACCGCGTGCAGCCACTGCCGGGTGATCCCCAGCCGCTTGGCGAGCGTCGGGTCGGCGCCGTACGTCAGGTCGCCGACGCAGGGGTGCCGGTGTGCGGACATGTGCACGCGGATCTGGTGCGTGCGGCCGGTCTCCAGCTTGATGTCGAGCAGGGAGGCGGCGCGGAACGCCTCGATGAGGTCGTAGTGAGTCACCGAAGGCTTGCCCTCGGCGGTCACGGCCCACTTGTAGTCGTGGTTCGGGTGGCGGCCGATGGGGGCGTCGATGGTGCCACTCATCGGGTCGGGGTGGCCCTGCACGAGCGCGTGGTAGCGCTTGTCCGGCACCCGCTCCTTGAACTGCCGCTTCAGCGACGTGTAGGCGCGCTCGGACTTGGCGACGGCCATGAGGCCGGAGGTGCCCACGTCGAGGCGGTGCACGATGCCCTGCCGCTCGGCGGCGCCGGAGGTGGAGATCCGGTACCCGGCGGCGGCGAGCCCGCCGATGACGGTGGTGCCGGTCCAGCCGGGGCTCGGGTGGGCGGCGACGCCGACCGGCTTCACGATGACCACGATGTCGTCGTCGTCGTGGACGATCTCCATGCCCTCGACGGGCTCGGCGACGATCTGCACCGGCGCGGCGGCCTGCGGCATCTCCACTTCCAGCCAGGCCCCGCCGTGCACGCGCTCGGACTTGCCCACGACCGAACCGTCCACCGTCACCTTCCCGGCGGCGGCGAGCTCGGCGGCCTTGGTGCGGGAGAAGCCGAGCATGCGGGAGATGGCGGCGTCGACGCGCTCGCCCTCCAGGCCGTCGGGCACGGGCAGGGTTCGGATCTCGGGAACGGTGCTCACGCATCGAGTATGCAGGAGCGCACCGACAGCCCCGCACCACAGCCCCGGTCACCGGGGCCGCGGGCCCCTCCCCGGGCCGTGACCCCGCTCACCAGGCACCGGGCCTGGCCGCGCGGAGCCTCAGTCCTTGTGGACGGTGCCGTCCGGGTCGATGCCGCGGAAGGACAGCAGCACGATCAGGATGCCGCCGCAGACGATCGCGGAGTCGGCCAGGTTGAAGACCGGATAGTTCTTCGGCGCGATGAAGTCGACGACGGCACCCTCGAAGACGCCGGGAGCACGGAAGATCCGGTCCGTGAGGTTGCCGAGCGCCCCGCCGAGCAGCAGCCCGAGGGCGATCGCCCACGGGGTGCTGTACAGCTTCTTCGCCAGCCGCGCGATGACGACGATCACGGCGGCCGCGATCACGGTGAAGACGATCGTGAAGGCCTCGCCGATGCCCCAGGCGGCCCCCGGGTTGCGGATCACTTCGAGCTGCAGCCAGTCCCCGAGGACCTGGATGGAGTCACGGTGCTCCAGCTTGGCGACCACCAGCAGCTTGCTGCCCAGGTCCAGGGCGTACGCCAGCACGGCCACGGCGAACAGCACGGCGATGCGCCGCCTGCCCCGGGCCGGCGCGGCCGACGATCCGGCCCCGCCGTCCTTCTCCGGCTCCGCTGCCCCCGCCTCGGGAGAATCCGGCGTACCGATGATGCGCTCCGCCTCTGCCACGTGAGTCCCTCGACCTAGGTACCTGACTGAGGACGAGAGTACGGCACACCCGAGCGGCCCCACAGGGACGGTGCGGCCTCCCTAGTAGCGGCGCTCCTGCTTCTGCTTGCACTCCACGCACAGGGTCGCCCGGGGGAACGCCTGCATCCGCGCCTTGCCGATCGGGTTCCCGCAGTTCTCGCAGAGCCCGTACGTGCCCGCGTCGAGCCGGTCGAGGGCCCGCCGGGTCTGCTCCAGCATCTCGCGCGCGTTGGCGGCCAGCGCCATCTCGTGCTCGCGCGTGATGTTCTTCGTCCCGGTGTCGGCCTCGTCGTCCCCGGCGCCGTCGCCGGAGTCCCGCATGAGCCCGGCGAGCGCGGTCTCCGCCGCCTCGATCTCGCTGCCGAGCCGCAGCGCCTCGCTCTGCAGTTCGGCCCGCGCCTCACCGGCCTCCTCCGGCGTCCAGGGGTCCTCGCCGGGCCGTACCGCCAGCTCCCCCGGTTCCGCGGCGGCCTCCCGCGCCTTGGGAACCGCGCCGGGCTGCTCCGCCGCCGTGGCCGTGCCCTGAGTCTTCTTCGCAACCACCGTCGTGGCTCCCGTCGTCTTCGCGGCCTCGGCCGCGCCCTCGGTCGCGGAGGCGACCGACTTCTTCACCGCACCCTTGCGCCCGGCGGACCGCTCACCGGCACCACGCTCAGCGGTGCCCGCCTTCGTGGTCCCCTCGGTCGCCTTCTTGGTCGTACGTTTCCCCGCCGCGGGCGTCTCGGCACCCTCGGCGGCACTCTCGCTCTCCCCTGTAGCCGCGGCGCCCGTACCCGCCGCCTTCTTGGCCGTACGTTTGGCTGCCGGTGCGGCCGCGCTCTTCTTGTCCGCCACCTTCTTGCCGGCCACCTTCTTGCCCGTCGCCTTCTTGCCCGTCGCCTTCTTGCCGACCGCCTTCTTCTTGGGCGCCGCGTCCTCACCGGAGGCCTCGGCGGCCCCGCCGGAGGCACCCGCGCCCGTGGATCTGCCGGACGCCGACTGCTGATCGGCGCTCTTCTTCGCCACCATGGCCGCGGCCCCTTCACGAATTGTGATCTTGCACGCGAATCGTGCTGGGACGATAAATCGACTTCCGGCTCGCGGCAACGGGGCGCGCGGCACGAGCCGGGCCCGCCCGCGCCCCTCCCGGGACGCACCGGCGCGGGCCGGACGCGGTTCCCCGCCTGATGGGCCCGGTGATCGCCCGCCGTCCGCCCCCGCCGCGCCCGCTCGCCGGCGACCGTGACCGGTCACCGTACGTATCGCCATTCGGGTCACCGCGTACCGCCGGGCGGTGCGCCCCGCGCCCCGGCGATAACCGGTCGGCCGCCGCGCCCCGGCGCCGTACACTGGGCGCAGCGAAAAGCGTGGATGGGGCCGAGTAGCGACGTACGCAGCCAAGAGCGATCCGGGGCCGGTGGAAGCCCGGAGGCGAGCGCGACGCGAAGATCACCCCGGAGCCGCCGGAAGAACGCCGCAGTGCGCGCACTGCGGTCAGTAGACCCGGCATCGCGACCCCAATGAGGGGGCTCACCGGAGCACACCACGCACCGGGGGCCAAGGAGGGTGGTACCGCGGGAGCGCGCCGCACACGGCGCAGCAGCCTCTCGTCCCTCCGACGGAAGAGAGCACGTCCGCCGGAGGAAGACTGATGACGCAGTACCGACAGGTGCCCGCCCAGGTCGATCTGCCCGCCCTCGAGCACGCGGTGCTCGACTTCTGGCGCGAGCAGAAGATCTTCGCCAAGACCCTGGAGCAGTCCGAGGGGCGCCCCGAGTGGGTGTTCTACGAGGGCCCGCCCACCGCCAACGGCATGCCGGGCGCCCACCACATCGAGGCCCGCGTCTTCAAGGACGTCTTCCCCCGCTTCCGCACCATGCGCGGCTACCACGTGGCCCGCAAGGCGGGCTGGGACTGCCACGGCCTCCCGGTGGAGCTGGCGGTCGAGAAGGAGCTCGGCTTCAGCGGCAAGAAGGACATCGAGGCGTACGGCATCGCCGCCTTCAACGACAAGTGCCGCGAGTCCGTGCTGCGGCACACCGACGCCTTCGCCGCGCTGACGACCCGCATGGGGTACTGGACCGACCTCGACGACCCCTACGTGACGATGGACCCGGAGTACATCGAGTCCGTCTGGTGGTCGCTGAAGCAGATCTTCGACAAGGGCCTGCTCGTCCAGGACCACCGCGTCGCCCCCTGGTGCCCGCGCTGCGGCACCGGCCTCTCCGACCACGAGCTGGCGCAGGGGTACGAGACGGTCGTCGACCCCTCGGTCTATGTCCGTTTCCCCCTCACCTCCGGTCCGCTGGCGGGCCGGGCCGCGCTCCTGATCTGGACGACGACGCCCTGGACCCTGGTGTCGAACACGGCGGTCGCCGCGCACCCCGAGGTCCGCTATGTCGTGGTGACGAACGGCGAGGAGCATCTCGTCGTCGCCGAACCGCTGGTCGGGAAGGCGCTCGGCGAGGGCTGGGAGCCCACCGGTGAGGCATACACCGGCGCCGAGATGGAGCGCTGGACCTACCAACGTCCGTTCGACCTCGTCGAGTTCCCGGCGGAGGCCCACTACGTGGTCAACGCCGAGTACGTGACGACCGAGGACGGTACGGGTCTGGTCCACCAGTCCCCCGCGTTCGGTGAGGACGACCTCAAGGTCTGCCGGGCGTACGGCCTGCCGGTCGTGAACCCGGTCCTGCCCGACGGCACCTTCTCCCCTGAAGTCCCCATGGTCGGCGGCGTCTTCTTCAAGAAGGCCGACGAAGCGCTCACCCAGGACCTGGGCGACCGCGGCCTGCTCTTCAAGCACCTCCCGTACGAGCACAGCTACCCGCACTGCTGGCGCTGCCACACGGCGCTGCTCTATTACGCGCAGCCGTCCTGGTACATCCGCACCACCGCGGTCAAGGAGCGTCTCCTCCAGGAGAACGAGAAGACCAACTGGTTCCCGGAGACCGTCAAGAACGGCCGCTTCGGCGACTGGCTCCAGAACAACATCGACTGGGCGCTCTCCCGCAACCGCTACTGGGGCACCCCGCTGCCGATCTGGCGCTGCGAGGAGGGCCACCTCACCTGTGTCGGCTCCCGTGCGGAGCTGACCGAGCTGACCGGCACCGACCACGGGCAGCTCGACCCGCACCGCCCGTACATCGACGACATCACCTTCCCCTGCACCCACGAGGGGTGCGCACGGCCGGCGACGCGCGTCCCGGAGGTCATCGACGCCTGGTACGACTCGGGTTCGATGCCGTTCGCGCAGTGGGGCTACCCGTACAAGAACAAGGAACTCTTCGAGTCCCGCTACCCCGCGCAGTTCATCTCCGAGGCCATCGACCAGACCCGCGGCTGGTTCTACACCCTGATGGCGATCGGCACCCTGGTCTTCGACGAGTCGTCGTACGAGAACGTGGTGTGCCTCGGCCACATCCTCGCCGAGGACGGCCGCAAGATGTCCAAGCACCTGGGCAACACCCTGGAGCCGATCCCGCTGATGGACCGGCACGGCGCGGACGCGGTCCGCTGGTTCATGGCGGCCGGCGGCTCCCCGTGGGCGGCCCGCCGTGTCGGCCACGGCACGATCCAGGAGGTCGTCCGCAAGACCCTCCTCACGTACTGGAACACGGTCGCCTTCCAGGCCCTGTACGCCCGTACGTCGGGCTGGGCGCCCAGCGCGGCGGACCCGGCCCCGGCCGAGCGCACGGTCCTGGACCGCTGGCTCCTGTCCGAGCTGCACCAGCTCACCGCCGAGGTGACCACGGCCCTGGAGGCGTACGACACCCAGCGCGCCGGCAAGCTCCTGTCGGCCTTCGTCGACGACCTCTCGAACTGGTATGTGCGCCGCTCGCGCCGCCGCTTCTGGCAGGGCGACAAGGCCGCGCTGCGCACCCTGCACGACGTGGTGGTGACCGTCACCCAGCTGATGGCGCCGCTCACGCCGTTCATCACGGAGCGGGTCTGGCAGGACCTGGTCGTCCCGGTCACCGCGGGAGCCCCGGAGTCGGTGCACCTGTCGTCGTGGCCCGAGGCCGACCGCCCGGCGATCGACCCGGCCCTGTCCACGCAGATGGAGCTGGTCCGCCGCCTGGTGGAGCTGGGCCGCGCCACGCGCGCGGAGTCGGGCGTCAAGACCCGCCAGCCGCTCTCCCGCGCGCTGGTCGCGGCCTCCGGCTTCGAGGCGCTCTCCCCCGAGCTGCGCGCGCAGATCACCGAGGAGCTGAACGTCTCCTCGCTGGCCACGCTCGCGGAGGTCGGCGGCTCGCTGGTCGACACGACCGCGAAGGCGAACTTCCGGGCGCTCGGCAAGCGGTTCGGCAAGCGCGTCCAGGACGTGGCGAAGGCGGTCGCAGCGGCGGACGCGGCGGCGCTCTCCCTCGCCCTGCGCGAGGGCACGGCGTCGGTCGAGATCGACGGCGAGACCGTCCCGCTCGCCCCCGACGAGGTCATCATCACGGAGACCCCGCGCGAGGGCTGGTCGGTCGCCTCCGACTCCGGCGCGACCGTCGCGCTCGACCTGGAGCTGACGGAGGAGCTGCGGCAAGCCGGCCTGGCCCGGGACGCGATCCGCCTGATCCAGGAGGCCCGCAAGAACAGCGGCCTGGACGTCGCGGACCGGATCGCCCTGCGCTGGACGTCGACGGACCCGGCGGTGATCTCGGCCCTGTCCGAGCACTCCGGCCTGATCGCGGACGAGGTCCTGGCGACGGACTTCGCCCAGGGCGAGGCGGACACCGCGTACGGCGAGCCCTTCACCGACGAGGGCCTGAGCCTGACGTTCCGCCTCCGCAAGGCGTAGCCCAGCAGCGAAGGGGTCGGCCCCGCCGGAATCATCCGGCGGGGCCGACCCCTTCGCGCGCTCCCCGCGAGGCGAAAAGGCCGCGGCCCGGATCGCTGTACACGATCCGGGCCGCGGCCTGAATGAACGCCGACGCCTGCTACAGGCGCGGAGCCCCTTAGTTGTCGTCCTCGTCGATGAGGAACCCGCGCATCGGCGACGGGGCCTGCTGCATCGGCTGCGGCGCCTGCGGCCGCACCGGTGCCATCGGCTGGGTCATGGCCGGCGACATCTGCTGCTGGCCGCTGCCGTAGGACGGGCCACCGCTCTGCTGGTTGCCCCCCATGCCCTGGTTGCCACCGTAGGACGGGGCGCCCGCACCGGCCGGAGCCATCGACGGCGCCGGGGACGGCGGCAGCGAAGCGGTCGCCGGGGTCCGCGGCGGGGCCAGCGAGTCGTCCGCCTGGGTCTCCAGCTGGCGCAGCTGCGACTCCAGGTAGGACTTCAGCCGCGTGCGGTACTCGCGCTCGAAGCCGCGCAGGTCCTCGACCTTGCGCTCCAGCGTGGCGCGGGCGGACTCCAGGGAGCCCATCGCGACGCGGTGCTTCTCCTGCGCGTCCCGCTCCAGGGCGTCGGCCTTGGCCCGGGCGTCACGCTCCAGACCCTCGGCGCGGCTGCGGGCCTCGCCGACGATCTTGTTGGCCTCGGACCGTGCCTCGGCGATCGCCTGGTCGGCGGTCTGCTGGGCCAGCGAGAGGACCCGCGCGGCGCTGTCGCCACCGGGGCCGCCCTGACCGGGCTGCTGCATCTGCGGAGGACCGCCGTGACCGCCCATGGGGCCGCCCATCGGTCCGCCCAGCTGCGGCTGACCGCCCATCTGGCCCTGCATCGGACCCTGACCCATCGGGCCCTGGCCCATCGGACCGGGACCCTGCGGACCGGGCCCCTGCGGACCGTGTCCACCGGGACCGGCCGGCAGCTGCGGGGCGCCGCTCGGCAGCTGCGGCGGGCCGCCCATGGGGCCGCCCATCTGCTGCTGCGGCGGGCCCGATATCCCGGCGGGCACCGGAGCGCCGGGACCGCGCATACCCTGCGGGGGCCCCTGCTGATGTCCCTGCTGGTGTCCTTGCTGGTCCTGCGGACCGCCCTGGCCATCGGGGCCGCCGGGGCCCTTGCGCATGCCACCCTGCTGCTGGTTCTGCGCGGCGGCGCGGGTGGCCGCGGCCAGCTTGGCGCGCAGGTCCTCGTTCTCACGGAGCAGGCGGGTCAGTTCGGCTTCGACCTCATCGAGGAAGGCATCGACCTCGTCCTCGTCATAGCCTTCTCGGAGGCGGACGGTCGTGAACTGCTTGTTCCGCACGTCCTCGGGGGTCAACGGCATCTCTTCACCTCAACGTAGTCGTCGGCATTCGGCAAGACCGTATCGTTCACAGCCGGCTCACGACGGAGATCAGGATGTAGACGATGATCATCAGTACGAAGAAGGACAGGTCGAGCGCCACGCCCCCGAGACGCAGCGGCGGGATGACCCGCCGCAGAAGCTTGAGCGGTGGATCAGTGACAGTGTAAGTGGCCTCCAGAACGACCACCATCGGCTTGCCGGGTTGCCACGAGCGGGCGAACTGGAAGACGTAGTCCATGACCAGCCGGAAGATCAGCACGATGAGGAAACACATCAGCGCGATGTAGACCACATCCAAAACCACGCCCATGTCGGTGGTTCCCTCTCCCCTGTTACTCGTGCCTCGCGACCAGTGAACCGGCCGTCGAACTACTCCTGCGTCTCAGCTCTGGTTGAAGAACCCACCCTCTGCGATACGGGCCTTGTCCTCCGCCGTGACATCGACGTTAGCAGGAGACAACAGGAACACCTTCTGGGTCACCCGCTCAATGCTGCCGTGCAGACCGAAGACCAGACCGGCGGCAAAGTCGACAAGTCGCTTCGCGTCGGTGTCGTCCATCTCCGTCAGATTCATGATCACCGGGGTGCCCTCACGGAAGTGTTCCCCGATGGTACGGGCCTCGTTGTAGGTCCGGGGGTGCAGCGTGGTGATGCGGTAGGGCTCCCGCTCGGACACGACCTTGGGCATGATCACCGGTGCGTTCTTCTCCAGGCTCTGACGTTCAGGTGTGATGGATGCCACGGGGGCGATTCGCGCCGGACGTCCGGAATCAGCAGGGACCGAAGCGGGCTGGCGCACCGGCTCGCGCGGCGCGGGCGGCTGCACCACTCGCACCGATTCGTCCGCTTCTGCGGCGCGGGAGTTGTGTGACTGATGCGACGGTTCGTGCCGGTCGTGCCGTCGAGGGGCACGCTCGGGCTCAGGGTCGAGCTCGGGTTCGAAGTCGTCGTCGGGGTCGAACCCCCGGCCGTCGTACCCATCGTCCTCCACGAGGCCGAGGTAGACCGCCATCTTGCGCATCGCGCCGGCCATGCTCTGAGTCCTCCGCTCTGTGGTGGATCGGGTGACGTCAAACCAAGTGCCCGCGATCCACGCGATCTCCCCGCCCATCAGCGAGAATGACCATATTTTCTGCTGTGGTCCGACTTCTTGGCGACGTTACCCGAGCCTGGGTCGGACTCCGAGTACCGCCGTACCGACGCGCACATGTGTCGCTCCGGCCGCCACGGCCTGTTCGAGGTCCGAACTCATCCCTGCCGACACCATGTTCGCAGCCGGATGAGCCGCGCGCAGGGCAGTCGACAAATCCATGAGCCGCTCGAACGCGGCCTGTTGCCGTCCGGCGTAGGCCCCGGTGAGCGGGGCGACGGTCATCAGTCCGTCGAGCCGCAGGCCCGGCGCCTCGGCCACGCGCGCGGCCAACTCCTCGATGCCGCCGACACCCACGCCGCCGCGCTCGCCCCGGCCGTCCTCCTGGGCATCGAGCGCGACCTGGATCAGACAGCCGAGTTCACGCCCGGTCCGCCCGGCCTCCTTGGCGAGCGCCGTGACGAGCTTCACCCGGTCCACGGACTGCACCAGATCGGCATAACCCACCACGGACCGCACCTTGTTGGTCTGCAACTGACCCACGAAGTGCCAGGTGAGCGGCAGATCCGCGCATTCCTGCGCCTTGGGGGCGGCGTCCTGGTCGCGGTTCTCGGCCACGTGCCGGACCCCGAGTCCGGAGAGAATCCGCACATCGGAGGCGGGGTAGGTCTTGGTGACCACGATCAGGGTCACGTCGTCGCGCCGGCGCCCGGCGGCCGCACAGGCCTTGGCGATACGTTCTTCCACCGCGGCCAGATTCGCGGCGATTTCTTCCTTGCGTCCCTGAAGGTCCGTCATGTCGTATCAGTCCAGCCAGACATAGCCCGCGAGCCGGCCCGTGGTCCGGTCGCGGCGGTAGGAGAAGTGGTCGTGGGACTCGCGCGTGCAGACCGGCGACTGCCGCCGGTCGCGCACCCCGAGCCGCTCCAGCTGGGCGTGGACGCCGGCGCTCACGTCGACGGCGGGCGTGCCCCAGCTGGTCTCGGCGTACGCCGCCGGTTCCACGGCGGCGACCTCCGCCCGCATCCGCTCCGGTACTTCGTAGCACCGGCCGCAGACCGCGGGGCCGGTGCGGGCCACGATCCGGCCGGGCTCCGCGCCCAGCTCCACCATCGCCGCGACGGCCGCGGGCACCACCCCGGCGACCATGCCCGGGCGTCCCGCGTGGGCGGCGGCCACGACACCGGCGGCCGGGTCGGCGAGCAGGACCGGGGTGCAGTCCGCGGTGAGCACGGCGAGCGGCAACCGCCGCTCCGTGGTGACCAGGGCGTCGACGGCCGGAAGGCCGGCGTCCGCGGCCCAGGGCCCGTCCACCACCGCCACATCGGGGCCGTGCACCTGGTTCATCCAGACGACCCGCGCCGGTTCGAGACCGAGCGTCCGCGCCGTCAGCTCCCGGTTGCGCAGCACGGCGGCGCGGTCGTCGCCCACCGCGCCGCCGAGATTGAGCTCCTCGTACGGAGCGGCGCTCACCCCGCCCCACCGGTCGGTGAAGGCGAAGTGGGCGCCACTCGTCGCACGTACGGTCTCCCGCTGACCTATCACTGCCGTGCGGTTCCCCTCGCGGCCGGGAGAGTCACTTCAGGAAGTCCGGGACGTCCAGCTCCTCGGCCTGGCTGTCCGGGTAGGACGGCCGCGGGACGTGGGGCTGGGTGACCGGGGCGGCGGGCACCTCGCTCACCGGGGCGGGCGGCTCGGTGGGCTCCGCGGGCTTCTGCTCCTCGCGCTGTGTGACGCTGCCGAGGCCGCCGAAGGCCGGCCGGGCGGGCTCGGGGGCCGGTGCCGGGCGGGAGGCCGGTACCGGGTCCTCGCGCTTGGCCGACGACGAACCCATGACGGTGTCCCGCTTGGCCGGTGGCTGTCCGCCGTCGAACCCGGCGGCGATGACCGTGACCCGCACCTCGTCGCCGAGGGCGTCGTCGATCACGGCGCCGAAGATGATGTTCGCCTCGGGGTGCGCCGCCTCGCTGACCAGCTGGGCCGCTTCGTTGATCTCGAAGAGGCCGAGGTCGCTGCCGCCGGAGATGGAGAGCAGCACCCCGCGGGCGCCGTCGATGGACGCCTCCAGGAGTGGCGAGGAGATCGCCATCTCGGCGGCGGCCACCGCGCGGTCGTCGCCGCGGGCCGAGCCGATGCCCATGAGGGCGGAACCGGCCTCGGACATCACGGACTTGACGTCGGCGAAGTCGAGGTTGATCAGGCCGGGCGTGGTGATGAGGTCGGTGATGCCCTGGACACCGGAGAGCAGGACCTGGTCCGCCGACTTGAAGGCGTCGAGGACCGAGACCTGGCGGTCCGAGATGGACAGGAGCCGGTCGTTCGGGATGACGATGAGGGTGTCGACCTCTTCGCGGAGCTCGGCGATGCCGTCCTCCGCCTGGTTGGCCCGGCGGCGCCCCTCGAAGGTGAACGGCCGGGTGACCACGCCGATGGTGAGCGCGCCGAGCGAGCGGGCGATGTTGGCCACGACGGGTGCGCCGCCGGTGCCGGTGCCGCCACCCTCACCGGCGGTGACGAAGACCATGTCGGCCCCCTTGAGGACCTCCTCGATCTCCTCGCGGTGGTCCTCGGCCGCCTTGCGGCCGACTGCCGGATTGGCTCCGGCGCCGAGTCCGCGGGTGAGTTCACGGCCGACGTCGAGCTTGACGTCCGCGTCGCTCATCAACAGAGCTTGCGCGTCGGTGTTGATGGCGATGAACTCGACGCCCTTGAGACCGACCTCGATCATCCGGTTGATGGCATTGACACCACCGCCGCCGACACCGATGACTTTGATGACTGCGAGGTAGTTCTGCGGTGCTGCCACGTCGAAGGCCTCTCGCCTCGAGTTACGTGTCGCCGCTTCGCGTTCTGCCGATGCGACGACTGATGTCGAATGGGGACGGTCCGGACTACTAGTCGACTGCCGACCCGAACCCTAACGGTGAAGTTTAGGGTTACCAGTGTGTCTGTTCCCTGGACTCTTCCGAACCTGACACTAAGTCGACAAGTGGCGCCCGTTCAACGAACACGCCGAACCTCCCGTTTTTCTTTTCACCCTATGTGATCAGCCGTAGCGCTGCCCAACCAGGGTGCTGGCCTGCGCTGATGTGCGTCAACTCCCCGATGAGGCAGGGGCGGTGGGCACACTCACGTCGAAGTGCCGGGCCTTGGGAGCGGCTTTCATCAGAAGGGTGAGCACGCGCGCCTTGCGCTCCCCCTCCTCGGCGCTTCCCCAGACGACCTCCCGCCCGCCGGTGAGCTCCAGCGTGAGGGCGTCGTACGAACGGGCCTTGACGGTGCGGGTGTCGCGTGCGACCGCGCCGGGAAGGCGCCCGGCGACGCGGACCGCCTCGCGGACCAGGCGGTCGGGTCCGAAGCGGCGCAGGCTGGCCGCCGCGCCCTCGCGGTCCGGCGCCAGTTCCAGCCGGGGAACGCCTCGCGGGGCCTTGTCGACCGTCGCGAACCGCACCCCTTCGTGGTCCACCTCGACGAACTTGCCCGCGTTCTCGGTGTCTTCGACCACCAGGACCGGTTGACGTTCTGTCACCTTCAGCGCGATCTCGTGCGGCCACGAGCGCTCCACGTCCACCGACGCGACGCGCGGGAGTGCGCGGCGCACCCGGTCCGCGAGGGCGCCCGTGTCCACGGACATCAGCGGGGCGCCGACCGGCGCCGCGGCCGCCGCGCGCACCTGGGCGGGCGTGGTGTCACCGGTGCCGGTGACGGTGACGCGCTCCACGCGCAGCCACTGCGATCCGTACAGCAGCCAACTGCCGCCCGCGCCGGCCAGGACGAGCAGGACCCCGGCCAGCACCAGGACGCGCGGGCCCGGCAGCCGCAGCCGGCGGGGCGGCGGGGGCGGGCCGGACGCGGACGCCCCGGCGTCCTCTCGTTCGCCGCGGTCCGCGGTTCTCGCTCCGGCCACGCTGCCCCGCCTCACCTGTCGTACGCCCCTAGCGGCGTGAGTTGATCGCCTCGTACACCATCCCGACGAGCAGGTCGTCGGCGTCCCGCCGGCCGAACTCGGAGGCGGCACGGGACATCTCGTACAGCCGGTGCGGGTCGGCGAGCACCGGCAGGACGTTGCCCTGGACCCACTCGGGGGTCAGCTCCGCGTCGTCGACCAGTACCCCGCCGCCGGCCTTGACCACCGGCTGGGCGTTGAGCCGCTGTTCGCCGTTGCCGATGGGCAGCGGGACGTAGGCGGCCGGGAGCCCGACGGCGGAGAGTTCGGCGACGGTCATCGCACCCGCGCGGCAGAGCATCATGTCGGCCGCGGCGTACGCGAGGTCCATCCGGTCCACGTACGGTACCGGGATGTACGGGGGCATTCCCGGCATCTGCTGCACCTGCGGCAGTTCGTTCTTCGGGCCGACCACGTGCAGGATCTGGATGCCGGACTGCTGGAGCAGCGGCGCGACGCGCTGCACCACCTCGTTCAGGTGGCGGGCGCCCTGCGAGCCGCCGGAGACCAGCAGCGTCGGTAGGTTCGGGTCCAGGCCGAACGCGGCGCGGGCCTCGGGGCGGACCGCGGCCCGGTCCAGCATCGCGATGGTGCGGCGCAGCGGGATGCCGATGTAGCGGGCGTCACGCAGCTTGCTGTCCGGGGTGGAGACGGCCACCCCCGCCGCGTACCGCGATCCGATCTTGTTGGCGAGGCCGGGCCGGGCGTTGGCCTCGTGGACGACGATCGGGACCCCGGCGCGCTTGGCGGCGAGGTAGCCGGGGAGCGCGACATAGCCGCCGAAGCCGACGACGCAGTCCGCCTTCGTGCGCTCCAGGATCTGCTCGGCCGCCTTGATGGTGCCGCGCAGCCGCCCGGGGACCGTGATCAGTTCCGGGGTGGGCTTGCGGGGCAGCGGCACGGCGGGGATCAGGGCCAGGTCGTAGCCGCGCTCCGGTACGAGACGGGTCTCCAGGCCGCGCTCCGTGCCGAGCGCCGTGATCCCCACGGTCGGGTCCTGCCTGCGCAGGGCGTCCGCGAGGGCGAGCGCAGGCTCGATGTGGCCGGCGGTCCCCCCACCGGCGAGTACGACATGCACCGAAATTCACCGCTCTCCGGACGTACGCGCCGAGGCGCGCCGTCGCATCGTGTTCCATCTCATCCGTGGCTGCCGCATGGCCAGGGCCGCCCGCGCCGCGGGCTCGTCCCGCGCGAACGCGATCAGCAGACCTACGGCGAACATGGTCGGCAGCAGCGCGGACCCCCCGTACGAGAAGAGCGGGAGCGGGACCCCGGCGATCGGCAACAGGCCGAGCACCGCACCGATGTTGACCACGGCCTGCGCCGTGATCCAGGTCGTCACGCCTCCCGCGGCATATCTCACGAAGGGGTCCTCCGTGCGTCCGGCCACGCGGATACCCGCATAGCCTAGAGCCGCGAAGAGGGCGAGCACCGACAGCGTCCCGGACAGGCCCAGTTCCTCACCGGTGATGGCGAAGATGAAGTCGGTGTGCGCTTCGGGCAGTTGGCCCCATTTCTCCACACTGGCACCGAGGCCGGAACCGAAGAATCCGCCGGACGCCAGGGCGTAGATCCCGTGCAGTCCCTGCCAGCACATGTCGTCCGGACCTGCGTCGGCGCGGCCCAGACAGGCGAGCCGGGCCATCCGGTTCGGGCTGGTCTTGATCAGCATGACGCCGATCGCGCCGGCCACGGACAGCACGCCGACGAAGAGCCGGGTGGGGGCCCCCGCCAGCCACAACAGGCCGAAAAGAATGGCCGTGAGCAGGATCGCCGTGCCCATGTCGCCGCCGAGCATGATCAGGCCGAGCAGCAGGAAGGCCATCGGGACCAGCGGCACCAGCATGTGCTTCCACTGGTTGAGCAGGCGCTTGTCGTGCTTGCGCGCGAGCAGGTCGGCGCCCCACAGGATGAGTGCCAGCTTCCCGAACTCGCTGGGCTGGAGCATGAAGGGGCCGCCGAGCGAGATCCAGTTCTGGTTGCCGTTGATCGACACTCCTATCCCGGGCACCTGCACCAGGACCATCAGGAAGACGCTGACGGCGAGGATCGGGTAGGCGAGGGCGCGGTGGAGCTTGACCGGCATCCGCATCGCGACCACCAGCAGGAGCGAGCCGAGGACGGCCGCGACGAACTGCTTGCGGAAGAAGTAGGAGCTGGACAGGCCCATCTGCAGGGCCGTGATCATGGACGCCGAGTAGACCATGACCAGGCCGAGCCCGGTGATGAGCAGCGCGGAGCCGAGGATCAGGTAGTACGCGGTGAGCGGCCGGTCCCAGGCACGGCGGGCCTGCGTGTACAGGCGGCGGGCGGGGTTGGCGCGCGCCCGGTAGACCCGGCTGGTCTTCCGCGGGGGCGCCGGGGGGCGCTTGGTGGTCCGGGCGCTGCTACCGGCCATTGCCGCTCCCCCATGGTGCGCCGCACGGCCTGCTCGGCGTTTGCTGGTGCGCTGCCACGTTCCCCTCCCGAGGGGTGCCCGGCGTCACCGGGCACCCGAAGGTACCGTCAGACGCCGGCGGCGCCGAGTTCGCGCACCGCTTGTGCGAACGCCTCGCCGCGCTTGTTGTAGTTGGTGAACATGTCCATGGACGCGCAGGCCGGGGCCATCAGCACGGTGTCCCCCGGGCGGGCGAGCCGTGCCGCCTCCTGGACCGCCGCGGACATCGCCCCAGTGTCGGTCCGGTCGAGGTCGACGACGGGTACTTCCGGGGCGTGTCGCTCCAGGGCTTCACGGATCAGGGCCCGGTCGGCGCCGATCAGGACGACGCCCCGCAGCCGCTTCGCCGCGTCCGTGACGAGGGTGTCGAAGGTCGCGCCCTTCGCGAGCCCGCCGGCGATCCACACGATCGACTCGTACGCGGCCAACGAGGCCTGCGCGGCGTGGGTGTTGGTCGCCTTGGAGTCGTCCACGTAGGCGACCCCGGCGACGTCGGCGACGTGCGCGATGCGGTGGGCGTCGGGGGTGAAGGCGCGCAGTCCGGCGCGGACGGCGGCCGGCTCGACGCCGAAGGCGCGGGCGAGGGCGGCGGCCGCGAGGGCGTTGGCGATGTTGTGCGGGGCCGCCGGGGTGACGTCGGAGACCTCGGCCAGCTCCTGGGCACTGTTCTGCCGGTCCGCGACGAAGGCCCGGTCGACCAGGATGCCGTCGACGACGCCGAGTTCGGAGGGGCCGGGCGCGTTGAGGGTGAAGCCGATCGCGCGGCAGCCCTCCTCGACGTCGGCGGCGCGCACGAGGCGCTCGGTGGCGGGGTCCGCGAGGTTGTAGACGCAGGCGACCTGGATGCCCTCGTAGATGCGGCCCTTGTCGGCGGCGTACGCCGCCATGGAGCCGTGCCAGTCGAGGTGGTCGGGGGCGAGGTTGAGGACGGCTCCGGAGTGGGCGCGCAGCGAGGGCGCCCAGTGCAGCTGGTACGAGGAGAGCTCGACGGCGAGGACGTCGTAGGCGTCGTCGCCCTCCAGGACCACGTCGACGATCGGGGTGCCGATGTTGCCGACGGCGGCCGTGCGCAGGCCCGCGGCGGCCAGGATCGCGGCGAGCATCTGCGTCGTGGTGGTCTTGCCGTTCGTGCCCGTGATGGCGAGCCAGGGCGCCGCGTCGGGGCCGCGAAGGCGCCAGGCGAGCTCCACGTCGCCGATGACGTCCACGCCCGCCGCCGCGGCCGCGGCGAACAGGGGCGAGGCCGGCTTCCAGCCCGGCGAGGTGACGACCAGGCCGGTGCCCTCGGGCAGCGTGGTGGCATCCCCCAGCCGTACGGAGATGCCCTCTTCTTCAAGAAGAGCGGCCTTTTCGCGCTGGGCGGGGCCGTCGCCGCCGTCCACGACGGTGACGGACGCGCCGAGGCCGGCCAGGGCGCGGGCGGCGCTGAGGCCGCTCACGCCGAGACCGGCGACGGTGATGCTCATCCCCTGCCAGGAGCCCTGACCAGATGTCACTTCTTGGCTGCCCATCCTGCGTAGAAGAGGCCGAGTCCGACGATCACGCACATGCCCTGGATGATCCAGAAGCGGACCACGACAAGGACTTCGGACCACCCCTTGAGTTCGAAGTGGTGCTGAAGCGGCGCCATCCGGAAGACCCGCTTGCCGGTCATCTTGAAGGAGCCGACCTGGATGACCACGGACATCGTGATCATCACGAAGAGGCCGCCGAGCAGGGCGAGCAGCAGCTCGGTGCGCGAGCAGATCGCGAGCCCGGCGAGGGCGCCGCCGAGGGCCAGCGAGCCGGTGTCGCCCATGAAGATCTTGGCGGGCGAGGTGTTCCACCACAGGAAGCCGAAGCAGGCGCCCATCAGGGCCGAGGCGACGACCGCCAGGTCGAGTGGGTCTCTGACCTCGAAACACGCGGCCGGGTTGGTGAGACTCTGCGCGTTGGCGCAGGACTCCTGGAACTGCCAGACGCCGATGAAGGTGTAGGCGCCGAAGACCATCACGGAGGCGCCGGTGGCGAGGCCGTCGAGGCCGTCGGTGAGGTTCACGCCGTTCGACATCGCGAGGATCATGAACAGCGCCCAGACGACGAAGAGCACCGGGCCGATCGTCCAGCCGAAGTCCTCCACGAAGGAGAGGCGGGTGGAGGCCGGGGTCTGCCCGCGGGCGTCCGCGAACTGCAGGGCCAGCACCGCGAAGGCGATGCCGACGGTGAGCTGCCCGGCCATCTTCGCCTTGGCCCGCAGACCGAGCGAGCGCCGCTTGACGATCTTGATGTAGTCGTCGAGGAAGCCGACCAGGCCCATGCCGGCCATCAGGCCGAGGACGAGCAGACCCGACAGGGTCGGGGTCGCGCCGGTGATCAGCTTGGAAAGGAAGTACGCGATGAGGGTCGCCAGGATGAAGGCGATACCGCCCATGGTCGGCGTACCGCGCTTGGCGTGGTGCTCGCGCGGGCCGTCGTCGCGGATGTACTGGCCGTAGCCCTTGCGCGCGAGGAGCTTGATGAGCAGCGGCGTACCGATCAGGGTCAGGAAGAGCCCGATCACGCCCGCGAAGAGGATCTGCTTCATCATCGGGCATCGACCTCGCCCTCGAGCAGCGCCTGTGCCACGCTCTCCAGGCCCACCGACCTGGATGCCTTCACGAGCACGACGTCACCCGGGCGCAGCTCGCTGCGCAACAGGTCGATCGCCGCCTGTGCGTCGGACACGTGCACCGACTCCTCACCCCACGAACCCTCGTTGTAGGCGCCCAGTTGCAACCAGGACGCTTCCCTGCCCCCGACTGCCACGAGCTTGCTGACGTTGAGCCGGACGGCGAGCCGTCCGACCGCGTCGTGCTCGGTCAGCGCCTCGTCGCCCAGCTCGGCCATCTGCCCGAGCACCGCCCACGTCCGCCGCCCCCGGCCCATGGCCACCAGCGCGCGCAGGGCCGCTCGCATGGACTCGGGGTTCGCGTTGTAGGCGTCGTTGACGATTCTGACGCCGTCCGAACGCTCGGTGACCTCCATCCGCCAGCGGGACAGGGAGTCCGCCTCGGAGAGCGCGAGTGCGATCTCCTGTACGGACATGCCAAGGTCATGGGCGACGGCGGCCGCGGCGAGCGCGTTCGACACGTGGTGCTCACCGTACAGGCGCAAGGTCACTTCGCTGCACCCGGAGGGTGTGTGAAGGCTGAAGGCAGGCTGTCCGTTCTCCGTGAGCCGGACATTCTCGGCACGTACGTCGGCTTCGGCGGCCTCTCCGAAGAGCAGCACCTTCGCCTGCGTACGGGACGCCATGGCCCGCACGAGGGGGTCGTCCGCGTTGAGGATCGCGGTGCCGTCGGCGGGCAGCGACTCGACCAGCTCGCCCTTCGCTTCCGCGATCTGCTGCTTGCCGCCGAACTCGCCGATGTGCGCGGAGCCCACGTTCAGGACGACGCCGACCCGGGGCGGGGTCAGGCTCGTCAGGTACTGGATGTGGCCCTTGCCGCGGGCGCCCATCTCCAGGACCAGGAACCGGGTCTCGTCGGTGGCGGAGAGCGCGGTGAGCGGCAGCCCGATCTCGTTGTTGAAGGAGCCGGGGGTGAAGATCGTGGGGGCCTTGCGGCGCAGCACCTGGGCGATCAGGTCCTTGGTGCTGGTCTTGCCGGCCGAACCGGTCAGCGCGACGAGGGTGGCGCCGAGCCGCTCGACGACGTGCCGGGCGAGCGCGCCGAGCGCCGCCTGTACGTCGTCGACGACCACGGCGGGCACGCCGACGGGGCGGGACGCCAGGACGGCCACCGCGCCCTTGTCCACGACCTCGCGCGCGTAGTCGTGGCCGTCCACGCGCTCGCCCGCGAACGCGGCGAACAGGCTGCCGGCCTCGACCTTGCGCGAGTCGATCACGACCGGCCCGGTGACCTGGACCTGCGGATCCGGTATGTCGTACGTCTGCCCGCCGGTGACTGAGGCGATCTCGGCGAGGGAGAGGGCGATCACAACTTCATCCCTGGGTTTGCTCGATGGCTTCGCGAAGCACCAGGCGGTCGTCGAAGGGACGCACCACCCCGGCGATGTCCTGGCCCTGCTCGTGGCCCTTGCCCGCGACGAGCACCGTGTCGCCGGGCTCGGCCCGGGCGACGGCCGCGGCGATGGCGGCGGCACGGTCCTCGAAGACGGCGACGTCGCCGCGTTCGTGCGCCGGCACGTCGGCGGCGCCCGCCAGCATGGTGGCGAGGATCGCGAGGGGGTCCTCGCCGCGGGGGTTGTCGGAGGTGAGGATGGCGGTGTCGGCGAACCGGGCGGCGGCGGCGCCCATCGGCATCCGCTTGGTCCGGTCCCGGTCGCCGCCGCAGCCGAGCACGATGTGCAGCTTGTTCTCGGTGACCTTGCGCAGCGCCCGCAGGACGGACTCGACGGCGTCGGTCTTGTGCGCGTAGTCGACGACGGCGAGGTACTTCTGCCCGGCGTCCACGCGCTCCAGGCGGCCCGGCACCCCGGGGACGGCGGCGACGCCGTCGGCGGCGGTCTGCGGGTCGATCCCGGCGACGGCGAGGGTGACGATGGCGGCGAGCGTGTTGGCGACGTTGAAGGCGCCCGGCAGCGGTGCCTTGGCGGCGATCCGCTCGCCCTGGGGGCCCACGACGGTCAAGGTCGAGCCGAGCGGCCCGACTTCGACGTCCTCGGCGCGCCAGTCGGCGTCGGGGTGGCCCTCCGCGGAGAACGTGACGACGGGCACCTCCGACTCGGTGATCAGCCTGCGCCCGTACTCGTCGTCGAAGTTCACCACGCCCTGTTTGCTGCGTGCGCGGGTGAACAGCTGCGCCTTCGCCTGGAAGTAGTCCTCCATGCCGGAGTGGAACTCCATGTGCTCCGGGCTGAGGTTGTTGAAGACGGCGACGTCGAAGACGCAGCCGTCGACCCGGCCGAGCACGAGAGCGTGGCTGGAGACCTCCATGGCGACGGCCTCGACGCCGCGCTCGCGCATGACCGCGAAGAGCGCTTGGAGGTCGGTGGCTTCGGGGGTGGTCCGCTCGGACTTGATGCGCTCGTCGCCGATGCGCATCTCCACGGTGCCGATGAGCCCGGTCGAGCGGACCGACTTCAGACCGCCCTCGACGAGGTACGCCGTCGTGGTCTTGCCCGACGTGCCGGTGATGCCGAGCTGGAGCAGATCCGTGCCCGGGTGGCCGTAGATGGTGGCGGCCAGCTCGCCCATGCGCCCGCGCGGGTTCTCCACGACGAGCGGCAGCAGCCCGGCCTCGGCGACGCGGTCGGCACCGGCCGGGTCGGTGAGGGCGGCGACCGCGCCGAGGGTCGCGGCCTGCGCGGCGAAGTCGGCGCCGTGCGCGCGGGCGCCGGGCAGAGCCGCGTACAGGTCGCCGGGGCGCACCGCACGCGAGTCGTGGGTGATGCCGCGGACAGTGGGGAGGCCCGCTGCCGCGTCGGCCGCCCGGGGCACGGGGACACCCAGCTGAGCTGCCAGTTCCGCGAGGGGGGTGGCGGAGACCTCGACCGGCCGCGGCGGCCCGGGATACGTCACGGGAGCGCCCTTCTGGGTGGTTTGGGACTGATCAGCGTGTGGCACGGCGGTGAGCGTACCGGGCGTACCCCCCGCTGAGCTAAAAGGGGGGCGTGGCGGCCGGTCGTTCCCGGCGTCCGAGGTGGTGGTGGTCACGGGCTCTTCAGAGTGTCTTCACCGGGTGAGGTGATCATGGTCACGGCGGGTACGGGCCGTCATGGCTTGAACGTGACGGGCAGCCGTGCGGACGTGGTGCCCGTGGGCGGGACTTGGAGGGTCTTCAGGGCGAACTCCATGACCTGCTTGTAGATGGGGCCGCAGATCTGGCCGCCGAAGTAGCTGCCGCTCGTGGCGTTCTGGATGGCGCAGTAGACGGTGACACGCGGCTTGTCGGCGGGCGCGAACCCGGCGAACGACGACGTGTACCCCTTGTAGCGGCCGGTGGCGGGGTCGACGCGGTTGGCCGTGCCCGTCTTGCCGGCGACGCGGTAGCCGGGGATGCGGGCCTTCGTGCCGGTGCCTTCCTCGTCGTCGACCACCGACTCCAGCATCTTCGCGACCGACTTCGCCGTCTTCGCGCTGACGACCCGGGTCTCCTTGGGCCGGGGCGCGGGCGTGAACCGGCCGTCGGGGCCCTTCTCGCCCCGCACGAAGGTCGGTTCGATGCGCACGCCGTCGTTGGCGATCGTGGAGTACACGGAGGCGGCCTGCATGGCGTTGATGGAGAAGCCCTGCCCGAAGGGGATCGTGTACTGCTGCGACGTCGACCACTTGGCGGCCGGCGCGAGGATGCCGGGGGTCTCACCCGGGAAGCCGAGTCCGCTGGGCCGGCCGATGCCGAACTTGCGCAGGTAGGAGTAGAGCTTCTTGTTGGCCTTCGGCTGGGTGGGGCCGAGCTGGCCGGTGGCCAGGATCGTGCCGATGTTGCTGGACTTGGCGAGCACGCCGTTGAGCGTGAGGTGCCAGGTCGCGTGGTCGATGTCGTCCTGGAAGAGCCGGTCGCCGCGGTGCAGCCGGTTGGGCACGGTGACGTGGGTCAGCGGCGTGGCCGCGTTCTCCTCCAGGATCGCCGCCATCGACATGACCTTGGCGGTGGAGCCGGGCTCGAAGGCGTCCTGGAGGGCGGCGTTGCCCAGGGCCGTCGCATTGGCCTGCGACAGGTCGTTCGGGTCGAAGCCGGGCGCGTTCGCCATCGCCAGGACCTCGCCGGTCTGCGTGTCCTGCACTATCACGTAGCCGCGGTCGGCCTGGGACTTCGCGACCTGCTCGGTGATCGCGTTCTGCGCGGCCCACTGGATGTCGCGGTCGATGGTCAGCTCGACGTCCGAGCCGGCCACCGCGGGCTGCTCGGTGCTGCCGGCGGTCGGCACCTGCTGCCCGCCGGACTGGGCGTAGCGGATCTTGCCGTCCTTGCCCGCGAGCTTCTTGTCGAGCTGCTGCTCGACGCCGCCGCCGCCCTTGCCGTCGGCGTTGACCCAGCCCAGTATCCCGGCGGCGAGGTCCTTGTTCGGGTACACGCGCTTGCTGCTGGGGTCGGCGAGGACGCCCGAGAGCACGCTGGCCGTGCGGCCCTCGGCGTTCGCCTTGTCGTTCAGCGTCGACCTGAGGTCCTTGATCTGCTTCCAGACCTGCGGCGTCTGCCGCGCGGCCAGCCGCACGTACCGGGTGTCCGGGGTCCGCAGCTTCTTGGCGAGCTGGTCCGCGTCGACCCCGACGATCGGCGACAGGAGCGCCGCCGCCTGCTCGGGCGCGTCCTTGACCTGGGTGGCCTTCTTGGTGAACAGCGTCGGGTCCGCGGTGATGTCGTACGCGTCCACGCTGGTCGCCAGGGAGACGCCGCTGCGGTCGGTGATGTTGCCGCGCTCGGCGGCGATGGTGTGGCTGACGTACCGGTTCAGCTCGGCCTTGGCGGCGTACGCGCTCGCGTCGACGCCCTGCACCTGAAGGAGGCGGACCACGAAGACCAGGAGGACGAGGGTCAGGCCGAGGCTCACCATGCGCAGGCGGGGCCGCGGGCTGCCCAGGCGCAGGGGCGTGGCCCCCCGGCCGGGCGCGGGGCGCGGGCGCCGCGCGGCCGGGCGCGGGCGCCGCTGCGGGGCGGGGCGGGACGTGCCCGCCGAGCGCGCGGGTCCTGGCACGCGGCGGCGCGGGGGCTCCCTGTCGGTCATGGCGTCACCTGCCGGGATTCGAAGGAGCGGAGGCCACGGGCGGCGCCGGGGCGGGCTGCGCGGGCGAAGGGGTGGGAACGGCGGCGGAGGGCGGCGCCGCGGCCGGCCGCGGCGGGTCCGGGAACGTCGCGAGGGTCTCCGGCGGGGGCACCGGCCGGTACGCCGGCGCGGTCAGCGCGGCCGGCTTCGGCACGCCGCGGACGGTGCCGTCCGGGCCGAGGAAGGCGGGGTCGCCGCCCGTCACCATGCCCAGTTCGCGGGCGCGGCGCTCCAGGGAGTCGGGCGCCGAGTAGGAGTCGACGTCGCGCTGGAGCTGCTGCTCGTCGTCGGTGAGTTCGGTGGTCTGCTTCTTGAGCTTGCTGAGCTTGAACGATCCTTCGTTGAGCGAGGAGTTCAGCAGCAGCAGGGTGATGAGGCCGCCGCCGAGCAGCAGGACGACGAGGAGGACGAAGGGGGCCCGCGCGGCCTGCGCGCCGCCGCCCGGGGCGACCGGGAAGATCCGGGCCAGGCGGGCGGCCCTGCCTCCGGCCGGCGCGCCGGGCCCGCGGGCGGACTTCTTGGGACCCGGAGCGCCGCCGGCCGCGGGCGCCTTGGCCCCGGACGTCCTGGGGCGCCCGGAGCCCTTGGCCCCCGGGGAGCCCCCGGCGTTCCTACTGTCCTTCGAGCCGCTCCTGGCGGTCATGACCACCTCTCCACGCGCGCGTGCCTCACTCGGCGACCTCCTCGCGGATGCGCTGCGCACCCCGCAGCCGTGCCGGCGCGGCCCGGCGGTTCTCGGCGACCTCTTCCTCCGTGGGGAGTTCGGCGCCGCGGGTGAGCAGCTTGAGCCGGGGCTGGTAGCGCTCGGGGACGACGGGCAGACCGGGCGGCGCCGTGGTGGCCGCGCCCGCCGCGAAGACCTGCTTGACCAGCCGGTCCTCGAGCGAGTGGTACGACAGGACGGCGATCCGGCCGCCGACCGCGAGCGCCCGCACCGCCGCCGGGACGGCCCGCTCCAGCACGCTCAGCTCGCCGTTGACCTCGATGCGCAGCGCCTGGAAGGTGCGCTTGGCGGGGTTGCCGCCGGTGCGCTTGGCGGCCTGCGGCAGGGAGTCGCGGATCAGTTCGACGAGCCGGGCGCTGTTGTCGAACGGCTCCTTCTCACGCTCGCGCACGACGGCCGAGACGATCCGTTTGGCCTGCTTCTCCTCGCCGTACTGGCGCAGGATCCGCACCAGTTCGCCCGGCGCGTACGTGTTGAGGACCTCGGCGGCGCTCATCCCGGTCGTCTGGTCCATGCGCATGTCGAGCGGCGCGTCCTGCGCGTAGGCGAAGCCTCGGTCGGCCTCGTCGAGCTGCATGGAGGAGACGCCGAGGTCGAAGAGGACGCCCTGGACACGGGGGATCTCCAACCGTTCCAGGACCTCGGGCAGTTCGTCGTAGACGGCGTGGACGAGGGTGGCCCGGTCGCCGAAGCGCGCGAGGCGCTCGCCGGAGAGGCGCAGCGCTTCCTTGTCGCGGTCGAGGGCGACGAGACGGCACGCGGGGAACGTGGCGAGCAGGGCCTCGCTGTGGCCGCCCAGACCGAGCGTGCAGTCGACGACGACCGCCCCCGGCTGGGCGAGTGCCGGGGCCAACAGGTCCAGGCAGCGCTGGAGCATCACCGGAACATGTCGCTGACTCAAGGGGCCCTCTCAGGTCCGGCGGGCGGTCGTACGCACTGCCGGGTCCCCGCCCGCTCCTGAAGGGGATGGGGTCCGTCGGCGCCGGGGAAGGGACGCCGGCCGACCGGAGCGGGAGGAGGCCGAGCCGTACGTACGCGCCGCGCACGCGGGGAGCGTCCGGCGGCGCCGGGATCTCCGTGTTGCTTCGTTATTGGGGTTCGGCGTCACTTTAGTCCACGGTGCCCCCCGGTCAATCAACCGGCCTGCGCGTCGCGGACCGGCGGTCCGGGGTCGCCCAGCCGGTCGGTTCACCCGTTCGGACGCGGCGCGGCCCCCCTGTGGGTTGCCTCACAACAAGCCGTGATCACGTTCTTTGTCCCCTTCCACAGCGGGCCACGGGCGCCCCCGCCGACTACCGTCGTCACCATGACGACTTCCTCCTCCAGCCCTGCCGACGGCGCCATAGCGGGCGCCGCCACCGTGACCGACCGCTGTGTCGAGGCGAACGCGCGGTACGCCGCCGCGTTCAGCGACCCCGGCCTGAGCGCGCGTCCCGCCGCGCGCGTCGCCGTCGTCACGTGCATGGACGCCCGTCTCGACCTGTACGCCGCGCTCGGCCTGGAGCTGGGCGACTGCCACTTCATGCGCAACGCGGGCGGTGCCGTCACCGACGACGTGATCCGTTCGCTGACCATCAGCCAGCGCGCGCTCGGCACCCGCAGCGTGCTCCTGGTGCACCACAGCGGCTGTGGCATGGAGGGGCTCGGCGAGGAGTTCCGGCACGAGCTGGAGCTGGAGGTCG
The DNA here is from genome assembly GCF_040611655.1 of Streptomyces sp. NPDC006552. Taxonomy (NCBI): domain Bacteria; kingdom Bacillati; phylum Actinomycetota; class Actinomycetes; order Kitasatosporales; family Streptomycetaceae; genus Streptomyces; species Streptomyces sp. NPDC006552. The sequence goes on along the minus strand of NZ_JBEXOS010000013.1, from coordinate 16,454 downwards.
GACAGCGTCCCAGCTGGGCCGTGGAGGGGTTCGCCGACGTCGAGCAGGACGTGCGGCAGGCCATCGAGAAGGTGCGCACCTCGCCCTTCCTGCCGCACACCGACGACGTGCGCGGCTTTGTCCTCGACGTGAAGACGGGCGAGCTGCGGGAGATCCTGCCCCGCTGAGGGGCAGCCCCGCATGCCCTCAAAAGGCCGTAAGGCCTGACATATCGCGGCCAGTTGTCCACAGGCGAGTGACACGAACCGGTAACGGCAACAAGAATGCGTGCGTGACACCTCGCGCGAGCGTGCACGACTGCTCGCGCGTGGTGTCCGTGTTTCGGGGTGGGCCGGTCCGCGTCGCGGGAGCACCGGCCCGGGAGCGTAGGGCCGAGGAGGGCCGGGTGACGACCTATGACGATCGAGCGAGCCTCACTGATCTGACCACCACCGTGGAGCGTGTCCGCGGATCGGTGGAGGGTGTGATCGAGGGCAAGCCGGAGGTCGTACGGCTTTCGCTGACCGTGCTGCTCGCGGAGGGGCATCTGCTCATCGAGGATGTGCCCGGCGTCGGCAAGACGATGCTCGCCAAGGCGCTGGCGCGGTCCATCGACTGCTCGGTGCGGCGCATCCAGTTCACGCCCGACCTGCTGCCCTCGGACATCACGGGGGTCTCGATCTGGGACCAGCAGCGCCAGGAGTTCGAGTTCAAGCCGGGGGCCATCTTCGCGCAGATCGTGATCGGGGACGAGATCAACCGGGCGTCCCCGAAGACGCAGTCCGCGCTGCTCGAGTCCATGGAGGAGCGCCAGGTCACCATCGACGGCAAGACCTACGAACTGCCGAGCCCCTTCATGGTGGTGGCCACGCAGAACCCCGTCGAGATGGAGGGCACGTATCCGCTGCCCGAGGCGCAGCGCGACCGTTTCATGGCGCGCGTCTCGATCGGCTACCCCAGCCCGGAGGCCGAGCTGCAGATGCTCGACATCCACGGGGGCGCCTCACCGCTGGACGACCTCCAGCCGGTGGCGCACGCGCACGACATCGTGAAGCTGGTCGACGCGGTGCGCACGGTCCATGTCGCCGGCCCGGTGCGGCGCTACGCCGTCGACCTGGTGGCCGCCACGCGCAACCACCCCGATCTCAGACTCGGCGCCTCCCCGCGCGCGACGCTGCACCTGCTGCGCGCGGCCAAGGCCTCCGCGGCGCTCAGCGGGCGCGACTACGCGCTGCCGGACGACGTGCAGGCGCTGGCCGTCGCGGTGCTGGCCCACCGGCTGCTGCCCACCGCGCAGGCCCAGTTGAACCGGCGCTCCGCCGAGCAGGTCGTCCTCGACATCCTCCAGCGCGTCCCGGTCCCGGCGGCCGACACCCGCGCGCCCCGCCAGGGCTACCCCGCGGCGCCTCCCCTCTACGGCCAGCAGCCGCCCTCCGCCCGGGGCCTGTGATGGCGGCCGGGGGGTATCCCATGGCGGCCCCCGGGGGCGGTGTCGCGGACGGCGGCGACGCGACGGGCGACGCGGGCGGCCAGGGGGGCGGAAGCGGCCTGCGCACGGCGCTCGCCGGGCTGACCACCCGCGGCCGTTCGTTCCTCGCCGCCGGCGTCGCCGCGACCGTCTGCGCGTACGTCCTGGGCCAGAGCGATCTGCTCCGGGTCGGCCTGCTCCTCGCGGTCCTGCCCCTGGTCTGCGCGGGCGTCCTGTACCGCACCCGCTACCGGGTCGCGGGCAGCCGCCGCCTCTCCCCCGCGCGCGTGCCCGCCGCTTCCGAGGCCCGGGTCCACCTGCGGATGGACAACGTCTCGCGGCTCCCCACCGGCCTGCTGATGCTCCAGGACCGGGTGCCGTACGTGCTCGGACCGCGGCCCCGCTTCGTCCTGGACCGCGTCGAGGCGGGCGGCCGCCGCGAGGTGTCCTACCGGGTCCGCTCGGACCTGCGCGGCCGCTACCCGCTGGGACCGCTGCAACTGCGGCTCACCGACCCCTTCGGCATGTGCGAACTGACCCGGTCCTTCGCCACGTACGACACCCTGACGGTGATCCCGCGGGTGGAGCCGCTGCCGCCGGTGCGCCTGGCCGGTGAGGCCCAGGGGTACGGCGACGGGCGCCAGCGCTCGCTCGCGCTGGCCGGTGAGGACGACGTGATCCCGCGCGGGTACCGCTACGGCGACGATCTGCGCCGCGTCCACTGGCGCTCGACGGCGCGCTACGGCGAGCTGATGGTGCGCCGCGAGGAGCAGCCGCAGCGGGCCCGCTGCACGGTGCTGCTCGACACGCGCGGTGCGGCCTTCCAGGGCGCGGGCCCCGACTCGGCGTTCGAGTGGGCGGTGTCCGGCGCCGCCTCCGTCCTGGTGCACATGCTGGAACGGGGCTTCTCCGTGCGGCTGCTGACGGACAGTGGCACCGCGGTGCCGGGCGAGGGCGCGGACGGTTTCGCGGGCGCGAGCCAGGAGGCGGCGGACGCGGCCGGTCTGATGATGGACACGCTCGCGGTCGTCGACCACGCGGACACGGACACGCTCTCGGCCGCCTATGACGTGCTGCGCGGGGGCACCGAAGGACTTCTGGTCGCCTTCTTCGGCGACCTGGACGAGGAGCAGGCCGCGGTGGCCGCGAGGATGCGCCGGCGCAGCCGGGGCGCCGTCGCCTTTCTCCTGGACAGCGCCGCCTGGACGCGCGGGGCGGTCGCGCCGGAGTGCGCCGAGCGGCTGCGCCTGCTCCAGGAGGCCGGCTGGACCGCGGTGGCCGTGCCGTCCGGCGCCTCGGTCGTGGACATGTGGCGCCAGGCCGACCGGGAGCGGACCGCGAGCCCGGCGCCGAGCACGGGGGGTCGGTCATGAGCGGCGGTGCCCGGCTGACGGTCTGCGCCACCCTGGCCACCTTCCTGGCCGCGTGCGCCCTGCTCCCCCTGGTCGACAGATCGACATGGATCATGCAGGCCGCGATCCTGCTGGTGCTCCAGGCCGCGGTGGGCGCGGCGGCCCGCCGGGTCCCGCTGCCGCGGCCGCTGACGGTCGCGGCCCAGGCGCTGGTCTCCCTGCTGCTGCTCACCCTCGTCTTCGCGCACGAGCAGGCGCTCGGCGCGATCGTGCCGGGCCCGCGGGCCTTCGGGCACTTCGGGGCGCTGCTGGAGGCCGGCGCGGACGACATCGGCCGGTACATGATCCCGGCGCCGCTCTCGGACGGCATCCGGCTGATGCTGGTCGGCGGCACGCTGGTGATCGGTCTGCTGGTGGACGCGCTCGCGGTCACCTTCCGCAGCGCGGCCCCGGCCGGGCTGCCGCTGCTCGCGCTGTACTCGGTCGCCGCTGGGCTCTCCGACAGCTGGATCGACTGGCTGTGGTTCCTCTTCGCGGCCGGCGGCTATCTGCTGCTGTTGCTCGCCGAGAGCCGGGACCGGCTGGCGCAGTGGGGCCGGGTGTTCGGCGGCGCCGGGCGCGTGCCCGGCGCACGGCCCGGGCCGGACGGCGGGTCGGGCGCGCTCGCCCCCGTCCGCACCGGGCGCCGCATCGGCGTGCTGGTCCTCGGCGTCGCGGCGCTCGTACCGTCCTTCCTGCCGGCCATGGACGGCGGCCTCATCGGGGCGTCCGGCGCCGGTGTGGGCCACGGTCCGGGGGGCGGCGGCACCATCTCCGCGGTCAACCCGCTGGTCTCGCTGCAGAACAGCCTGAACCAGCCGGAGGACCGCACGGTCATGACGTACCGGACGGACGCCGAGCAGACCTCCGACATGTATCTGCGGATCGTCGCGCTCGACGAGTTCGACGGCACGACCTGGCGCCCCTCGGTCCGCAGCATCACGGATGTGCCCTCGCCGCTGCCCGGTCCGCCCGGGCTCGACGGGGGCATCGGCAGGACCGAGGTCAGGACGCGTATCTCCGCGGCCGACTGGTACGCGCAGGACTGGCTGCCGATGCCCTACCCCGCGACGCGGGTCTCCATCGACGGGCGGTGGCGGTTCGAGCAGGTCGGCCGGACCCTGGTGGGCGACCACGGGCAGACGACGCGTGGGAAGTCGTACACCGTCGAGAGCCTGATCGTGCGGCCGACGGCGGAGCAGCTGGGTGACGCCGGGGCGCCGCCGAAGGACGTGGCGCGCGAGTTCACCAAGGTGCCGGGCTCGCTGCCGGACGTGGTGCGCACGACCGCGCTGCGGGTCACGGCGGGCGCGGCGAACAACTACGAGCGCGCGGTCAGACTGCAGGACTACTTCGCCGTCAACGGCGGCTTCACGTACAACACCGAGGTGCAGGCCGGCAGCGGCTCGGCCGCCATCGCCCGGTTCCTGAAGCAGAAGGAGGGCTTCTGCGTCCACTTCTCCTTCTCGATGGCGGCGATGGCCCGGACGCTGGGCATCCCGGCCCGCGTCGCGGTCGGCTTCACGCCCGGCTCGCCCGCGGGCACGGGTACGTACACGGTGGGGCTGCGTGACGCGCACGCCTGGCCGGAGCTGTACTTCGAGGGCGTGGGCTGGACCCGCTTCGAGCCGACGCCGAACCGCGGCACGGTCCCGGAGTACACGCAGGACACCGCGCCGGCGGGCGGCCCGAGCGATCCGGCGGCGCCGAGCACCTCCGCCTCCGCGGCGCCCTCGGTCGCGCAGCCCTCGTCGTCCCAGAGCTGTTCGGCGGCCCAGCGCCGGGACGGCAGCTGTGGCGACGCGGCCCCGGCGCTCACCGGCTCCGACCCGGACGACGGGCTGCCGCTCGGGGACATCCTGCTGGTGGCGCTGGTCGCGGTGGTGGTCGTCACGGTGCCGCTGCTGCCGATGGTGTGGCGGCGCCGGGTCAGGGCGGGACGGCTCGGCCCGGCCGGGCGGACGGACGCCGGCATCGGCTCCCGGGCGCTGGCGGCCTGGCGCGAGGTGACCGACACCGCCTGGGACCACGGCATCCCCCCGGACGAGGCGCAGACCCCGCGCAAGGCGGCGGCGCGCATCGTGCGGCTGGGCGGGCTCGACGCGCCGGCGGCCGCGGCCGTCGGCCGGGTGGCGTCGGCGGTGGAGCAGGTGCTGTACGCGCCCCGGCCGGCGCCCGTCGCGGGCCTGGGTGAGGACGTGCGGCACGTGTACACCGCGCTGCACGCCCAGGTGAGCGGCCCGGCGCGGCTGCGTGCGACGCTCGCGCCGCGCTCGGCCGTCCGGGTGGCGTGGGCGCTCGCGCGGCGTCGGGAGGCGTTCGCGGTACGGCTGCGGGAGCGGTGGTCGGCGGCGCTCGACCGGCCCTCCCGTTCGGGCCCGTCGGGGCAGGAGAGTTGAGCGCCCGCTTCCGAGTGCGCCGAGGGCCCCGGCCACCTCAGGGTGGCCGGGGCCCTCGGCGTCGCTCAGCTCCGTGCGGGTCCGTTACGCACAAAGGGTGACCGCCGGGGCGGTCACCCTTCACACCTGTACGTGGTCCGGTGGCGACGGGTCGCTCAGCGGCCACCCTGCTCGTCGCGGCGGCGCTGCCAGCGCTGCTCGATCCGGTCCATCACCGAGCGCTTCGGTTTGCTCTGCCGTCGGGCCGCGGGGGCGCCTGGCACCGCTCCCGCCGGCTGTTCGCCCGGTTTGGGCGCCTTGCGCCATCCGGTGACCGCGAGCACCGCACATCCGAGCATGACGAGGAACCCCACCACGCTGATCCAGATCTGCTGCGCGACCATTCCTGCCATGAGGAGCGCGATACCCACCAGGAAGCCCGCGACTGCCTGGTAGACCCGACGTCGGGTGTACGTACGCAGCCCGCTTCCCTCAAGCGCTGTCGCGAACTTGGGATCTTCGGCGTACAGCGCTCGCTCCATCTGCTCGAGCATTCGCTGCTCGTGCTCCGAGAGCGGCACGGAGTCCTCCTCATCGTGCAGTCGCCGGGGCGACCGGGGGTCCCCTTCAGGATAGGCAGGGAATCGCCCCCCGTGAAACCCGCCCCTCTACGCCAACTTCACCATTCCGGACCGCGCCACGCCGCTCCGGCTCACTGAGCGTCATTCCCCAGTGGCCGTTCCGTCATGCCGGACCGTCTACCCCGATCATACGGCGACAGGCGCCCGATCGGGGGGCCTGTGGCGTACTCCATCCGCCACTGCGCCGCTGATCAGCGGCGGCGGACCGCCGGGGTCAGGCCGGGTCCGTCTCCTGCTTCACACCCAGCACATGCAACTGCGTCGCCACGGCGTGGAAGGCGGGCAGCTCCGCGGCGGCCGCCTCCAGCTGCAGAAGCTCCTGGAAGGCGCCGGGCTCGGTGTCCACGAGGACGCCGGGCACGAGGTCGGCGAAGACCCGCACGCCGTGCACCGCGCCCACCTCCACCCCCGCCGCCGCGACCAGTCCGCAGAGCTGCTCGGCGGTGAACCGCCGCGGCACCGGGTCGCCCTCGCCCCAGCGGCCCGCCGGATCACCGAGCGCCTGGCGGGCCTCCTTGAAGTGGCCGGCGAGGGCGCGCGCGAGGACGGCTCCGCCCAGTCCGGCGGCGAGCAGGCTGAGCACACCACCGGGGCGCAGCGCGCCCACCGCGTTGCGCACGCCCTCCGCGGGCTCCTCGACGTACTCCAGGACCCCGTGGCACAGGACGGCGTCGTACGTCTCCCGCTTCACAACGTCGAAGAGGCCCGAGACGTCGCCCTGGACGCCGCGGACCCGGTCGGCCACGCCGGCCTCGGCGGCCCGGCGCTCCAGGGCGAACAGCGCGTTCGGGCTGGGGTCGACGACGGTGACGCGGTGTCCGAGCCGGGCGGCGGGCACCGCGAAGTTGCCGCTGCCGCCTCCCGTGTCGAGGACGTCGAGCGTCTCGCTCCCGACCGCCTTGGCGCGACGGTCGAGGGCGTCCGTCAGGACCTCCTGGACCACGGCGGTGCGCAGGGAGGCTCGGGAGCGCGAGGGGTCGGGGGACGACGGCGTCGCTCGTGAGTGGGAGACGGGGGGACGCATCGGGTCCGACACGGCAGCTGGCTCCTCGGCGTGAACAGGTTCGGGCGTCCCCACCCTAATGGGCGCCGACGGGCGGCCCCGCCATCCGTGTACGTCACCACAACCGCTGGTCACCCCGCGTCGGGCACCTCCCGCCGGGACGACCGGGCGTCGTCCTCCCGGCGCGGCTGCGGCAGCGCGGGCTGCAGCACGAGCATCCGCTCGACCAGGCGGAGGAACATCGCCACGTCGCGCAGCAGGTCGTCGGCGTCGCGGGCGCTGGCCGCGCCGCGGATGCCGGCCTCGGCGCGCGCCCGGCGGGCGGCCCCGGCCTCGAACAGGGCGCTCCACTCCGCCAGTTCAGGCGCTATCTCGGGAAGCACCTCCCAGGCGCTGCGGATCTTGGCGCGGCGCTTGGCGGTCTCCTCGGGCCTGCCGCGGGCGGCGAGCACGGCCGCGGCGGTGCGCAGGGCGGCGAGGTGGGCGGTCGCGTACCGCTCGTTCGGCGGCTCCAGCATGGTCGCTTCGTCGAGTCCGGCACGGGCCTGGGCGAGCAGGTCGAGCGCGGCGGGCGGGGCTCCCGCCCGCCGCAGTACGGGGTGGACGTCGGTCGCCGGTCCGGTCAGTGAGGGGGCAGGGCCGGTGGTGGCGCGGCGGCGCGCGGCTGCTGCGGAGTACCTGACCATGACGAACCTCCTGTCGTCTGTGTGACGGCGCAGTGGCCGTATGTGCCCATCGTGCGGTACGCCACTGACAATCCGCTCTGACCTGCCCCTTTGCCCCGATCGGCGGATCAGGCTACTTTTTTGCACTGACTGGTCAGTACAGAAGTGGGGGGACCATGGCCGTGGACGGTCCGGAAGGCGGAGCCGCCGTCGGCGCCGCGGGGCTCGGGGTGCGGGGGCCGCGCGGCTGGGCGTTCCGCGGGGTCGGCGTGGACGCGGCGCCCGGCACGCTCGTCGCCCTCGTGGGGCCCTCCGGCAGCGGCCGCACATGTCTCCTGCTCGCGTTGACGGGACGTATGCGCCCGGCCGAGGGGACCGCCACCGTCGGCGGGCTGCGGTTGCCGAAGCAGATGGCGGCGGTACGCCGGATCAGCGCGCTGGCGCACGTGCCGGGCGTGACCGATCTCGATCCGGCCCTCACCGTGGCGGAGCACCTGCGGGAACGGGCGCTGCTGCAACGGCGGTTCGACGGCGGGCTGCGCGGGCTGCTGCGCCCGCGCTCCGAGCGCGCGGCGACGGCGAGGGCCCGGATCGGTGCCGCCCTGGCCGCTGCCGGTCTGGACCCCGCCGCCCTGCCCAAGGGCTCCCGCACGGCCGTCCGCGACCTGGAGCGGGCCGAGGCGCTGCGGCTCTCCCTGGCGCTCGCGCTCATCGGACGGCCGCGGCTGCTCGGCGTCGACGACACCGATCTGAAGCTCTCGGAGGCGGAGCGGACCGAGGTCTGGGCGCAGTTGCGGTCGCTGGCGGCGGCGGGTACCACCGTCCTCGCCGTGTGCAGCGAGGCACCGGCCGGCGCGGACGTCGTCGTGACGACCATGGGGCAGCACGCCGCTCCGCCCGCCGGCACCGGCACCGCCGCCACCTCCCCGACCGACACCGACAAGGAGACGGCCGATGCGCTCGCCGAAGCTCGCCGCGCTTGAACTCAGGCGCTTCGGCAGGGGAAAGCTGCCGCGCGCCGCGCTCGTCGCCCTGCTGTTGCTGCCGCTGCTCTACGGCGCGCTGTACCTGTGGTCCTTCTGGGACCCCTACGGGCGGCTCGACCGGATTCCGGTGGCGCTCGTCAACGACGACAAGGGGGCGTCCGCGGCCGGGAAGAAGATCACCGCGGGCGACGACATCACCAAGGGGTTGTACGACAGCGACACCTTCCAGTGGCACGAGGTCAGCGCGGCGCAGGCGGAGCGCGGCGTGGAGGACGGCACGTACTACCTGTCGCTGACGATGCCCGCGGACTTCAGCAAGCGCGTCGCGTCCAGCTCCGGGGACGCTCCCGAGACCGGCGCCCTGCGGGTGCGCACGAACGACGCGAACAACTACATCGTCGGACAGATCTCCCGGACGGTCTTCTCCGAGGTGCGGGCCGCCGCGTCCACGCACGCGTCGCGGTCCTTCCTGGACAAGATCTTCATCTCCTTCTCGGACATCCATGACGCGACCCAGAAGGCGGCGAAGGGCGCCGACGACCTCAAGGGCGGGATCGGCAAGGCCGAGCAGGGCTCGAAGGATCTCGCCGACGGCCTGAAGGACGCCAAGAAGGGCAGCGGCGACCTGGCGAGCGGCCTGAAGAAGCTCGACAAGGGCGCCGGTGATCTGGAGACCGGCTCCCGGCAGGTCTCCGCCGGCACCCGGACCCTGGCGGACAAGGTCAACGGGGCCGCCGGCCAGGTGCTGCCCTTCCTGAAGGGCAACAAGAAGCAGATCGGCGACACCGCCCGGCTCGTCGCCGACTCCGCGCAGGGCGTCCGGGACAACCTCGACGACCTGGTGAGACTCGCGCCCGCCGCCCGCACGGGCGCCCACGCCGGCGCCGACCTCCTCGACGGGGTCTACGAACGGCGCTGCGAGAAGGCGGTGATCGACGACCCGGCCTGCCCGGACCTGAAGAAGGCCAGGACCGCCGCCAAGGACGTCGCGACCGTCTCGGACGACCTGCACACGCTCATCCAGAACGAGCACGGCGACCTGGACCTCATGGACAGCCACCTGGCGACGCTCCAGAAGCAGGCCTCCGCGCTCGCCCGACGCGCCCCCACCCTCGACCAGGATGTCGAGAACGCCGTCGCGCAGATCAACCGGCTCAACAAGGGTGCGGGCCAGGTCGCCACCGGCGCCGAGAAGCTGCATACGGGACTGGGAACGGCGAAGACCGGCTCCACCAAGCTCGACGCCGGTGTGCGCAAGCTGAAGACCGGGGCCGATGACCTCCAGGGCGGCATGTTCAAGCTGGCCGACGGCTCGGGCAAGCTGGCCGGCGGGTTGCACGACGGCGTCCAGAAGATCCCCGACTACGACAAGAAGGACCGCGATCAGCGCACCGAAGTGATGGCGGACCCGGTGCAGCTCGCCTCGCGCTCACTGCACCAGGCGCCCAACTACGGGACGGGCTTCGCCCCGTACTTCATTCCGCTCTCCTTGTGGGTGGGCGCGATGGTCGCCTACATGCTGATCCAGCCGCTGAACCGGCGCGCCCTGGCTGTGGGCGCCTCGTCCTGGCGTGTGGCCCTTGCGGGCTGGCTGCCGGTCGCCGCGCTCGGCCTCCTCCAGGTGGCCGCCCTGATGTCCGTCCTGCACTGGGCCCTGGGCCTTCATCTGCTGCACGCCGCCGGGACCGTCGGCTTCCTGTGCCTCGTCACGGCGTGTTTCGCCGCCCTCGTGCAGTGGCTGAACGCACAGTTCGGCGCGGCGGGCCGCATCCTGGTGCTCGCCCTCCTGATGCTCCAGCTCACCTCGGCGGGCGGCACCTACCCCGTCCAGACGAGCCCGGGCTTCTTCAACGCGATCCACCCGTACCTGCCCATGAGCTACGTCGTCGAGGCCCTGCGGCGGCTGATCACCGGCGGCGGACTCGGCCCCGTGTGGCAGGCGTGCGTGGTCCTCACCGCCTTCACCGCCGGCGCGCTCGCGCTCACCGCCCTGACGGCGCGGCGCAAGCAGGTGTGGACGCTGGACCGGCTGCACCCGGAGCTGAGCCTGTGAGCGCCCCCGCGGGGCGGCCTGTGAGAATCGGGGGCATGGAAAGCAGCACACGGCGTCAGGCCACCCGGCAGAAGCTCTACGAGGCCGCTGTCACGCTCATCGCCGAGCAGGGATTCTCCGCCACGACGGTCGACGAGATCGCCGAGCGCGCCGGCGTCGCCAAGGGCACCGTCTACTACAACTTCGCCAGCAAGTCGGTGCTCTTCGAGGAGTTGCTGCGCCACGGTGTCGGGCTGCTCACCGCCTCCTTGCGCGAGGCGGCACAGAAGGCGGACGAGTCCGGCGGCAGCAAGGTCGACGCCCTGGACGCGATGATCCGCGCGGGCCTCGTCTTCATCGACGAGTACCCGGCTTTCACGCAGCTCTACGTAGCCGAGCTGTGGCGCACCAACCGTGCCTGGCAGTCGACGCTCGCCGTGGTCCGCCAGGAGGCGGTGGCCGTCGTCGAGGGCGTGCTGCGCGGCGCCGTGGAGAACGGCGAGCTGAGCGACGAGATCGACGTCCCGCTGACGGCGGCCGCCCTGGTGGGCATGGTGCTGGTGGCCGCGCTCGACTGGCAGGCGTTCCAGCCGGAGCGCTCGCTGGACGACGTGCACGCCGCGCTGTCGCTGCTGCTCCAGGGCCGGGTCGGCGGCGGCCAGCCGCTGACCGGCCGGCCCTGACCGGGGAACAGAGCGCCGGTCCGGCAAGGCCTGTGGTCGATCTCAGGCCTCACCGGACCGGCGCATCCCCCGTTGCCCCCGTCGGACCCCCGTATCGGGTCTCCCCCGGGTCCCCCGTGCCTCGCTCCCACCCTCGCGGGCGAGAGGAGCGGCCAAGGGCGCCGCGCCCGTTCCGCCGCCCCGTGCCGGCGGTACCGGATCCGCGCCCCTCTCCGTGGGGAACACTCTCCCGTCCTCGCAGGTCGCGGCCCATCCGTGCGGCTACTCATCTGCGTGTCTGAGTACGGATACTCAGGCCCGCGCGCTCGGCCTCGGGCGCAGACGGCGCGCCACTGGTTACGATCGGGCCCGTGTCCGTACTCCCCCTGGTCTTCACCAGTGGCTGGGCGAGCGGCATCAACGCGTACGCGGTGGTCCTGCTGCTCGGCATCTTCGGCGCGACCGGACTGACCGACGAGGTCCCCGCGTCGCTGCAACGCCCGGACGTCCTGATCGCGGCCGGGGTGCTCTTCCTGTGCGAGGCGGTCGCCGACAAGATCCCCTACGTGGACTCGGCCTGGGACGCCGTGCACACCGTGATCCGGCCCGTGTCGGGCGCCGTCGTCGGGGCGCTGCTCGCCGGGCAGAGCGGGTCGCTCTCCGACCTGGCGGCGGGCGCGGTCGGCGGCTCCACGGCGCTGGCCAGTCACGCGGTGAAGGCCGGCACCCGGATGGCGGTCAACACCTCGCCCGAGCCCGCGTCGAACTTCGTCCTGAGCACCGCGGAGGACCTCGGGGTCGCCGGCCTCGTGACGTTCGCGATGTTCCACCCCGAGGCGGCCGCGATCATCGCGGCGGTGCTGCTGGTCCTCGGGCTGCTGATGCTCTTCCTCCTGGTGCGGCGCATCCGGCGGTTCCTGCGCAGGCGGGCCCAGCGGCGCGAGGAGAAACGGCTGGCCCGGCAGGTGCCGCCGCTGCCGTGACCTGCGGGCCGCGCTGTCGGTGGCGGCCGATAAAGTCCCTGCCATGGCACGAATTGCGGTGATCGGCGCGGGGCTCGGCGCCATGGCGGCCGCCGCCCGGCTGGCCGTCGCGGGCCACCGGCCGGTGGTCTTCGAGCGCGCGGCGACGTACGGCGGCGCCGTCGGCCACATCGAGCGCGACGGCTTCGCCTTCGACACCGGTCCCGGCCTGCTGCTCCTGCCCGCGGTCTACCGCGACCTGTTCGTCAAGACGGGCAAGGAGCCCCTGGAGGACCTCGTCGGCCTGACCCAGGTCGAGCCCGCGGTGCGGCACGTCTTCGCGGACGGCACCCGCGCGGACCTGCCGAACGCGCGGCGTGCCGGGGTCGCCGAGGCTCTGGACGCGGCCGTCGGCGCGGGGGCGGGCGAGCGCTGGTCGGCGTTCATGGACCGGGCGCGGGAGGCCTGGGACCGCTCCCGGCGCCCGCTGCTCGAAGAGCCGCTGTGGCCGAACTGGCAGGTGCTCGCCGACCGGGAGCCGTACCCGGCCCCGGTCCGGCGGCGGCTGCTGCGCAAGGACCGCACGGCGCGCACCCTGGCCGAGATCGGCGCCTTCGAGCTGGGCGGCGAGCCACGCCTGGTGGCGCTGCTGGAGCAGTACGCGCTGGCGTACGGGCTCGATCCGCGGACGGCGCCGGCGAGCGCGGCCGTGCTGCCCTACATGGAGCAGACGTTCGGGACGTGGGCGGTGGCCGGCGGGCTGCGGGCGCTCGCGGACGCGGTGTACGCGCGCTGTCTGCGACGCAAGGTGGAGTTCCGCTTCGGTACGGCCGTCACGCGGATCGTGGTGAAGGACGGCCGGGCGGCCGGTGTGGAGCTCGCCGGGGAGGCGGCCGAGGAGGCCGACTTCGTGGTGGCGGGCGTCGCGCCGGGCGTGCTCGCCGGGCTGTTGCCGGGGCAGGCTGTCCGGGGGGAGGTGCCGGCCTGGTCCGAGCGCGCCGTGCCCAGCCGGCTGACGGTCCATCTGGCGCTGCGCGGGGCCCGGCCCGAGGACACACCGCACCGGACGGTGGTGCATGGCACGGACCGGGACGCCGAGCTGGCCTGGGTCTTCGACGGCGGCCCGCCGCCACGGCGGCCGACGGTCGCGGTGCTGCGGGCCGGCGAGGCCGCGCACGTCCCGGACGCCGGCCACGAGGCGGTCACCGTCACCGTGACCGTGCCGCCCCACGCGCGCGTGGGCGCGGCGGACGTGGACGCGGTCCTCGCGCAGGCCGCGCAGGCCCTGCCCGGCCTGCGCGAGCGGCTGCTGTGGCACGAGCTGCGCACGCCCCAGGACATCGCCGAGGCGACCGGGGCGCAGGGCGGGGCCGTGCCCGCGCCCGCGCTGGCCGCCGCCGGCGGGCGGCTGCTGCACCCGGCCAACCGGACGGAGCTGCCCGGCCTCTTCGCGGTGGGCGGCTGGGCACATCCGGGCGGCGGGCTGCCGCACGCGGGGATGAGCGGGGCGCTGGTGGCGGGCCTGATCGTCGAGGGCCCGGAGTTCCGCGGCTCGCAGTGAGCCGCGGGCGGGTCTCCGGGCGAGCGCGGGCGAAGGAGGCCTAGTACCGGTACTGCTGCTGTTCGTTGTAGCCGGTGTCGTACCCGGTGTTCGGGTCGTGCTGCGGGTAGGCCGGATAGGGCTGCTCGGGGGGCAGTTCGCCGCCGTACTCCTGCTGCCGGCCCTCGCTGTTGCGCTGCTGCGGCACCCAGACGCCGCCGGGCGGGGTGTCCGTGCCGTAGCCCGCGTCCGTCGCGTACGGGTCGCTGTACTGCTGCTCGCCGGTGGCGGCGTAAGGGTCGCCGTACTGGGGCTGCGCCGGATAACTCTGGTTGCCGATGTACGGATCGGAGTACGGCGCCGCGTACTGCTGCTGCGTCGCGTCGTACCCGTAGCCCTGCTGGTCGTAGCCGTAGGACGCCGTGTCATAGCCGTAGCCCTGGGCCTGGGCCTGGGCCTGAGTACCCTGCGCCGACTGCGCGTACGCCGCGTCGCTGTAGACGCCGTACTGGCCGGTGTCGTCGGGCATCGGCTCCGTGGTGGCGTACACCGCGGTGGACTCGGCCGCGCTCTGCGGCGCCTCCGTCGGCTGCGCGTACTCCTGCTGCGGGCCCTGCTCGTACTCCAGGTCCGAGACCTCCAGCGTCGGGTCCTTGCGGGCCGGCGCCTTCCTGCGGCGCTTACTGCCGCTCTCCGGCGCGCCAGGAGCGTTCTTGAGGGCCCAGCCCGCCGCGAAGCCGCTGCGGAAGGAGAGCGTGACGTACGTCTGGCCGATCGCGAAGGCGATGGCGCCGATCCCGATGACGTACACCGAGGGCATCAGGACGCCCAGGACCACCCCGAGGAAGCCCACGAAGGCGAGCAGGCGCCAGCGCAGCCGCGCCTTGTACTGCAGCAGCACCTCACCGAGGAGCCAGAGCGCCACCAGTCCGAACGCGATGTAGAGGACCGCCCAGCCCATGTACGCCCCTCTCGTACGGCCGTATCCCCGTGCGGGTACGGCCCACTAGGCCCGCTGTTCGTGCAGGCCCAGATTCTCGTAGATCTCCAGCGTCGCAGTGGAGTTGTTGAGCGTAATGAAGTGCAGACCCGGTACACCCTCGTCAAGCAGCTTCGCGCAGAACTCCGTGGCGAACTCGATGCCAATGGAGCGTACAGCGGCCGGATCGTCTTTCGCTGTGAGGATCCGCTCTTTCAGCGCCGGGGGGAAATCCGCGTTGCTGAGCATCGGCAGCCGCTCCAGCATGCGCACGCTCGTCACCGGCATGCATTCGGGGATGATCGGCGTCTCGCAGCCCGCCGCGGCGACCCGGTCGCGCAGCCGCAGGTACTCCTCCGGGTAGAAGAACATCTGCGTGATCGCGTAGTCGGCGCCCGCCCGGCACTTGTCGACGAAGTGCCGCACGTCGGTGTCCCAGTCCGCGGAGCGCGGATGCATCGCGGGGAACGCGGCGACGCCGACGCAGAAGTCGCCCGACTCCTTGATCAGCTCGACGAGTTCGGCCGCGTACGTCAGCCCCTGCGGATGCGAGATCCAGTCGGCCATCGGGTCGCCCGGCGGGTCTCCGCGCACGGCCAGCATGTTCCGGATGCCGGCGTCGGCGTACTGGCCGATGATGTTCCGCAGTTCCGCGACCGAGTGCTCGACGGCGGTGATGTGGGCGACCGGCGTCAGCGTCGTGTCGGCGACGATCTGCTCGGTCTCCTTGACCGTGCCCGCGCGCGTGGAGCCGCCGGCGCCGTACGTCACGGAGACGAAGTCCGGCGAGACGGCCTCGACCCTGCGCAGGGCGTTCCACAGGTTGCGCTCGCCCTTCGGGGTTTTCGGCGCGGAGAACTCGAACGAATACGTCGTCTTTCCGGCGGCGAGCATGTCGCGCACGGTGCGCGCTCGATCAGTCCTGGTGGAAGCGGTGCCAAAGGCCATACCGGCAGGTTACTGAGGGAATGCGGTTGCCCCTAATCCCTGTCCACGGTGCGGACGGCCCCCGGATTCAGGCCGTGCGCAGCCGCTTGGCGAACTCGGCGGCCGCGGCGGCCGGGTCGGCGGCCTCCGTGAGGGCGCGGACGACGACGACGCGGCGGGCGCCGGCCGCCAGGACCTCGTCCAGGTTCTCCAGGTCGATGCCGCCGATGGCGAACCAGGGGCGGTCGGTGCCGAGGGACGCGGTGTGCCGCACCAGGTCGAGGCCGGGGGCGTGGCGGCCGGGCTTGGTCGGGGTCGGCCAGCAGGGGCCGGTGCAGAAGTAGTCCACGCCGTCCTGGACGGCGGCCGCGGCGGCCTCGGCGGCGGAGTGCGTGGAGCGGCCGATGAGGACGTCGTCGCCGAGGAGGGCGCGGGCCGCGGGGACGGGCAGGTCGCCCTGGCCGAGGTGGAGGACGTCCGCGCCGCTCGCGTGCGCGACGTCCGCCCGGTCGTTGACCGCGACGAGCTTGCCGTGGCGGCGGGCCGCGGCGGCGAGGACCGCGAGGTGCTCCAGCTCCTCGCCGGCCTCCATGCCCTTGTCGCGCAGCTGCACGATGTCCACGCCGCCGGAGAGCACGGCGTCGAGGAACTCCGGCAGGTCTCCCTGGCGCTTGCGGGCGTCGGTGCAGAGATAGAGCCGGGCGTCGGCGAGCCGGGCGCGCTGCGGGTCGGCCATTGGGACATCCCCCGTGGTGTCGAAGGGCGCCCTGCACCACGAGGTCATCGCGGTCGACAGCCAGTTCGGCATCTCCGGTTCCGGCAAGTACCAGCTCAACATCTC